>CAYSDT010000404.1:0-2046 GCA_964429835.1 uncultured Ardenticatenaceae bacterium
AACGTATCTAATGGCAGTTTAACCCTAAACGGGGATGGCTCTTTCAGCTATACACCCGCTAATAGTTTCAGCGGCGAAGATGTATTCAGCTACATCGCCAGCGATGGCGTGTTGACGGACACGGCCGTTGTCACCATCACCGTTGGGGCATCAACACCAGCCACCTACACCCTCAGCGTGACCATTGTGGGGAACGGCGCAGTCACCCTTAACCCGTCTGGCACACAGGGCAGTGGTGAAACCAGCTTTACCAGCGTCTTCGCCGAAGGCACGACGGTGACGTTGAGTGCGTTGCCAGACAACGGCTGGACTTTTGGCAGTTGGAGTGGGGATGGAACGGCCGTTTCTAACCAATGGCAAGTTGTAATGGATGGCAACAAGAGCGTAACCGCCACCTTTACACAATACCAAATCTATCTGCCCGTTATTCTGAAATAACGCCCACAGCGGTAGTTACAAGCATGATTAACAAAAGAGCCGTCCCATTGGGGCGGCTCTTTTTGTTCGGGCAATCGTATCTTCTCAATATTTCGGGGGAGACCTGACAGGTTTATCGGCAACACTCGTGTAAAACGAAAGGTGTTAATGAAACCTGTCAGGTCTTTACCCCATCCCAAATAACTTCGCAAACAACGCCACCGCTTCCGCAGGCGTAGGCAGTAAAAACCAAACCCATCCCAACACCACAAACTGGAACGTCAAGAACCAGCTAAAAAGTGTCCACGCCTGCTTTTGGCGTGGCTTTTCTTTCAGGCCGCGATACCATTTGCGTGTACGATTGCTCCATTGTTTATGCACAAATAGCCCCACGCCATGCCACACGCCCCAAATGAAATAGTTCCATGTGATGCCGTGCCACAACCCAATCGTTACCATTGTCGCCACTTGAGCGATGAAGACGATAAGCGTGGTTGATGGGCGCGGTTTGCGTTGCAATAACGCCCGCGAAAGCGGCGAAAAGACGTAGGTACGCGCCCACGCGCTCAGGGTAGCGTGCCAGCTTTGCCAGAAGGTGGTGATGTTGGTTTTGAGATACGGCCGTTTGAAATTCTCTGGCAGTCGTATGCCAAAAAGCAGCCCGATACCAATCGCAATGTCGGTATAGCCGCTGAAATCGAAGTAAAGCCGCAACGCATAGCCGTAGAGCAACAGCCACAATAGCGCCGTCGATTCCCCTTGCGCGGCATTGGCCGCTGTCAACGACATCCCCTGCGCCAATGTGTCGGCGATGACGAATTTTTTGAACGCGCCGACCGCAATGCGCTGCCCTGCGTCGGCAAAGCGGGGCGCGTCCAGCCCGTGCATGGCGGGGATGGTGCGTAGCTCGTCCACGAAACGCTCCACACGGTCGATGGGGCCGGCGATGTAGGCGGGGGCGAACAGCACATAGCTGCTATATTCGCGTAGCGACAATGGTGGCAGGATGCCAGCCTGACGGTCGCGGACGGTGTGGATGAGGCGGAAGGCGACGTAGGAGAAGCCGAGCCATGCCAGATTTGAGCCAGCGGCGAGGGTGGGGTCTTGCCCCATTTGTGTGCGCCATAGTTGAGAAACGGCCGTTGCTAACGGCTCCCATTTCAGCACAATAAACAGCCCAATAATGACAAAAAGCCATCCCGTCAGCGCGACTTTCATCGCCCCCTTACGCAGCAGGGAGGTGAGGCCGCCAATAAATGCACCAGCAAACAGCAAGGCTGCGGCGGTGGCGATGGGTTGTGGCGGGCGGTCGATGAGGCGGTATTGCAGGGGGACGAAACGGAAGAGGCCAACGCTAATGATGAGGCCAAACAGCAGTGCAAGACTGATTTTGTCCTCTTTGCTAATGTTGCCACCAGCGGGGCGGGTGATTTGCCAACTCACAATGACCAGAAGAATGGTCGCTGTCTGTAAAATGTAGGCACTAAATCGGATGGGCAAGGGAGGCTGCAACCAATAAATCGCCAGCACGGAGCCAGCCAGCAACGCCCAGTTGCGCCATGCTTTGGGCAGAAATGCGGCGTATAAAATGCCTGCGGCCACGAAAACGGCGATTGTGCCTAAATCAAA
>CAYSDT010000404.1:2146-3349 GCA_964429835.1 uncultured Ardenticatenaceae bacterium
GTCAGATTGTGCATGGAGTGTCCCTTCGTGTATACATCGTCGAGATTGTAATCATGGACGAGCGGCCCATTCAGGTGAACATTGTCCCCTTCTTTGATGCCGCGATTGGGTAGTGTGCCTGCCAGCAGGTCAAAATCGACGATGGGGACTTGGAGAGAAACGGCCGTTTCTCGTATGGCGTTATTATTGAAATTATCCTCCCCTTCAAAGCGGTCAGCTTTGGTCAATAACACGGGGATGATGCCCTGATCGAGCGTGTATTGCACCACGTCGCGGAAATACTGGTCGAAGGACGGGTCTTGATCGTTTGAACCCAAATGGATAATCATAATGCTCGGATTATTGTACCGAATCTCGCAATCGATCATCGTTTCGTTCGGTTCGCACCACTCCTTGTCTGCCCATTGCGGGTCGAAAACGCCCCATGCGCGTAAGCCAATTTTGATGCCCACACCATATCGATCCCACGAGCCGGGAAAGTTGTCGATGGCGGGTTGCAGATATTCATACGGCCCTAGCGTGTAACTGCCTGGCATGTCAAAGCGCGTCAAAAAATCACCATTGGCGATAATGCTGTCGCCCAATTTCGAGAAGCTGTACGGACTGCGCCCCATCGTCTGCCCCAGCGCGTACACTTCCTGCATGTGGGCGACGGTCGCCTCGTCCATTACCACAATTTGCGAAAGCGGAATGCCGTTTAATTCAGCTTCGGGTTCTGGCGTGGGTGATGGGGCGATGGGTGTTGCCGCTTCCATCGTCTCCGTTACGACCTCTGTCTGCGTCAGCGGAATGGGGGTTGGGCTGGCGGGCGGCGGCATGGTGGCGATGGTGACGGCCAGCGGCGCGGGTGTCGCGGTGGGTGGGAGGGGGGTGTTGGTGGAAACGGCCGTTGGATTAACGGCCGTTTCTGGCTCATCCACAACCCCATCGCCCGTGCCGCAACTGATAAGAATAAGGGTAAAGAGTACGAAGAAAAATATGCGGTGGGTATTCATATAAATAATGAATAATGAATTGGGAATAATTAATAATGAATGACGTGACGTTCACAATTCGTTGTTAATTATTCATTATTCATTATTAAAATCCTTGATAAATCCATTGGGGCGCACTGTCGCTGGTGACGACGATGAGCAACAGGATGATGATGGCAAGCAGGAGGGCGAGGGTTGTTTCGCGGGTGAAAAGGCGCATAGGAATAAT
>CAYSDT010000405.1:0-3342 GCA_964429835.1 uncultured Ardenticatenaceae bacterium
CGCCACGACGTGTACATCATCGTCTGGGCGATGATCGTCTTCATCGCCATCGCTTACTACACCCGCGAGCAAAAAGACAAATACCTGTGGTGGTTTGCTGGCGGGCTGGCGATGATGTTTACCACCAAAGAAGTCGCCTTCATTTATGTAGCGATATTTGGCTCCATCGTCGGCATACGGCTGTTGGCAAAAATTGGCACGGCCGATTGGTTTCGTGGCGTTCTGCCCAATTTGCGCGCCCCCATTGTGGTGACAATGATCGGCTTGCTGTTGATGTTCGGCGGCTATGCGGGACGAGTATTGGCGGAGCGCAACGCCGACGATGTAGTCGCAACTGAAACTGAAAGCGTCGGATCGACAGAAATCGTCGAAGATTTTGACACCATCACCGCCGAAGAAGCCGTCGCAGAAGAGGAGTACGCTTTGCTCCGCTGGGTGACAATTGCGGGGCTGACCGTCTTCGTTGGCGGGCTGTTTCTCGCCATCCGCGCCATGCGTCCGCAGTTGGATGGGTTGCCCGAATTTGACATCGTAATGCTGTTTACGACCCTCATTTTGCCGATGATGGCTCCCGTTTTCGTCACCTTACGCGGCTGGAATCCAACCGATTACAGCTTAAACACCTGCACATTAGCTGGGCAGGAAACGATGAGTACGATGCAGATATTGACAGGCAAAATAAGCAGCGCGGAATGTTGGACAACGCTGGCAAACTCTGGCTCGATGCGGACGGGCTACTTTTTGGCGGGGCTGTTACTGGTCAGCGTGCTAGTCGGTTTGTGGTGGAACAAACGCCGCTGGCTTATTTCAGCCATCATCTTTCATTCGCTCTTTTTTGTCTTTTACACCTCCGTTTTCACCAATGCGGGCGGCTGGACGAGCGGCATGGTCGGCTCGTTGGGATATTGGATGGAACAGCAAGCGGTGCAGCGCGGCAGTCAGCCGTGGTTCTACTACCTCTTCGTCATGCCATTTTATGAATATCTGGTGGTCATTTTCTCGATATTGGCGACGTGGGTATGGGCAAAAAAGAATCGCATACAGGGCATCGTGGGCTACTGGACGGTGGTGATAGGAACGGCCGTTTTAGCCTACAGCCTTGCCAATTGGCGATACAATCAACCGAGTTTGGACGGGTTGCCCGCATTGGAACCGACCATCGTTCCCGGCTTGATGCTTGGTTTGCTCATCTTCCTCATCGGCCTTGTGTTTTGGTATTTGGTACGCCATCGCCAAATTCGGGAGCGATATGATGTAAAACGGCCGTCTGCCCTGTTCAACGTCGGCATGTTGTACGACTTTTTCCCCGCACTTTTCCTGTGGACGCTGATGACGTGGGCGGCGTACAGCTACGCTGGCGAAAAAATGCCGTGGCTCAGCTTCCATTTCGTCATCCCCATGGCGATGATGACGGGGTATTATTTCGAGGAAAAGTTGCGCGGCGTGTCGGCGCGTGATTTGTTGGCAAAGCCCGCTTTAATGCTGCTGGGCGTGATGATACTGTTGGTAACGGCCGTTTTTCTAGCCATCGCCCCCCTGTTTTTGGGAAAGGTGAACTTTGACAGCCAAACGCTGACCTATCTGAACAACGCAGGCCGCTTTTTTGGCAGCGTACTCGTCGCCGCCGTGATGGTTACCATCTGGCGGCACATTCGCGGACGCGCCAACCCAGCCGTTCGCCGCCCCATCATCGCCCTTACCATTTTCGCCCTGCTCAGCCTGCTAACCATTCGCGCCAGCTACATGGCAAGTTTCAGTAACGCCGATTCTGCCAGCGAATTTATGGTGTACGCGCATGGCGCCCCCGCCACCAAAAGCGTCGTGCTGGATCAATTGGATGAACTATCCATGCGGCTGAACGGCGATAAATCGATCAACGTCGCCTTCGATAACGACTCATCGTGGCCGTTTACATGGTATTTGCGCGAGTACGATAACCGCGTTTATTTTGGCGAAACGCCGAGCAATACGCTCACCGAGTCGCCGATCATCATTGTGGGCAACAATAATTGGGGCAAAGTCGAACCATTTTTAGGCGATGAATATCAGGAAAGCACCCACACCTTCCTCTGGTGGCCGATGGAAGATTATCGCCAACTGTCGTGGAACGCGATTTTGGGCGACCCGACCGCCGCCGATGACGTGAAGCGCGGCTTGGGCAACGCGGACGTGCGCCAAGCGTTATGGGACATCTTCTTTTACCGCGACTTCACCAGATACGGCGAAGTTTTCGGCGGCACATACACCGCTGGCGAATGGCCGCTGCGCCACGAACTAAAGCTGTACATCCGCAAAGATACGTTGGCGACGTTGTGGGATTATGGCAGCGGCGCGACCGCCGTCGTTCCCCCTGTTGACCCGTATGCGGAAGGCGAATTAACGCCGCAATTAAGCATGGTCATCAACGAATCGGGTTTCACGGGGGCGGGCGATGGGCAGTTGGCGATGCCGCGTAATGTGGCTGTGGGGGAAAACGGCCGTTTGTACGTTGCCGATTCTGGTAATAATCGCATTCAAGTTTTCGATGCTGACGGCGAATTCCTGCACAGTTGGGGCGCATCGGGCAGTGCAATTGGCGAATTCAGCGAACCGTGGAGCGTGGCTGTAGACGATGAATTTGTCTATGTGGCCGACACATGGAACCATCGCGTACAAAAGTTCACACTGGATGGCGAGTTTGTCGCCATACTCGGCACGGCTGGCGCGGCAAATCCCGACATTGCCGAAGGTGATTTGGGGCTGTTCTTCGGCCCCCGCGACATCGAATTGCTGCCCGATAACCAGTTGCTGGTGTCGGATACGGGCAACCATCGGTTGCAAATTATCAGCCGTGATGGTGAGCCCCTCGCTCAGGTTGGCGGGTTTGGTGTGCAGTTGGGGCAGTTTAATGAACCTGTCGGGCTGGCAACATCGCCCGTTGATGGGTCGGTGTTTGTGGCGGATACGTGGAACGGCCGTTTGCAACAGTTCACCCCCGATTTATTCGCCATTAACGAGTGGCCTGTCGATGCGTGGGACAGCCAGTCGATTGATAACAAACCATACGCGGCGGTTGACAGTGCGGGCAATGTGTACGTCACCGACCCCGAAGGGTATCGGGTGCTGATTTTCAGTGCGGATGGGGAGTATCTCGGCCGTTTTGGGCATTTTGACACGGGGACGGGCGGCTTTGGCCTGCCCAATGGCATCGCCATTGATGGGGATGATTATGTATATGTTGTGGACGCGACTAATAATCGGGTGTTGAAATTTGAGCCTGTTTTTGCGCCCGCTTCAGCGGACGGATTGCCTGTGGAAGAGGTGATTGAAGAGGGGGATGGGGGGTAAACGGCCGTTTATTCC
>CAYSDT010000406.1:0-3339 GCA_964429835.1 uncultured Ardenticatenaceae bacterium
ATCGTGATCGTGATCGTTGTTCGTAATCGTTGTTCGATCACGAAAACGATCACGATCACGAATTAGGGCGAGTATGCAATCGCCCTGGATAAAGAATTGCCATACCTCTCCCAACTAGGTTATACTCCTCCCATCAATTCCTATTCAAAACAAACAATCTACCCATAATAAACAGCAAAGGAGAACTCCATGAGCAAAACCATACCATTATCCAGCATAGATGCTGCGTGGCTGGGGATGGAAGACCCCACCAATCTCATGATGGTGACAGGGATTCTAACCTTCGACAGGCCAGTTTCTTTCGCGGACTTCCAAAAATTACTCGAAGTCCGCTGGCTCAAATTCGACCGCTTTCGGATGCGAGTGCGCGAATCCCATGTACCACTTAATCCACCCTACTGGGAAGAAGACCCCACATTCGACATTCGCTCCCATCTTATCCGCACAGCATTGCCCAAACCAGGCGGCAAAATCGCCCTGCAAGAGTTAGCCAGCAGATTGCTCAGTACCCCGCTTGATTTCAGCAAGCCGCTATGGCAATTCCATTTTATTGAAGAGTACGAAGAAGGCAGTGCCATCGTCGTCCGCTTGCACCATTGCATCGCAGATGGCATGGCGTTGATGTATTTACTGTTAGCGATGGCCGATTTCACGGCCGATGCTCCCCTGCACAAAGGCGGTGAGAAGCCCGTCAAGAAGAAACGTCGGCGATTATTGGGCGGCGGCATCAGTGTCATCGCGCAACGCGCACGGAAAACGGCAAGTGCCACTCGTTCAGCGGCACGCTTCATTAAAAAAGAGCGTAATGCTGTTTTTGCAGATCGTGGTCACCTGCTCGACATCGCCATGACAGGGGCGGAGGGGGCGGTGGCTGTCGGCCGTTTATTGCTCCGTCCACCAGACCCCAAGACCATTTATCGCGGCAAATTGGGTGTACGCAAACAAGGTCTCTGGATCGATCCATTGCCCTTAGCCGACATAAAAACCATCAAAAACGCGACTGGAACAACAGTCAATGATGTGCTGGTGACGGCGTTGGCTGGTGGTTTGCGCCATTACATGATCGAACGGGGTGAGTCGGTGGAAGGTGTGAATTTCCGCGCCGCCATCCCCGTTAATCTACGCAAACCAGATGAGATGGAAGAGCTGGGCAATAAATTCGGCCTCGTCTTCCTTTCTTTACCGATTGGTATTGAAGACCCGTTAGAACGATTGCAAGAAGTTCATAAACGCATGGCAAAGCTGAAAGATTCACCAGAAGCGACCGCTTCGTTGGGTATTTTGGCAGCACTAGGACTTTCCCCCAAAGATATGCAGGCAGGAATGGTGAACATGGTAGCGGCGAAGGCAACGGCCGTTATGACCAATGTTCCTGGCCCGCCCATTCCACTTTACATGGCAGGCGGCAAAATCAAAAGCCTCATGTTCTGGGTTCCGCAAGCTGGCCGCGTCAGTTTAGGACTCAGCATCATCAGCTACGCTGGCGAAGTGATGATGGGCATCGTCACCGACAGCGGCTTAATCACAGACCCCGATAAAATTCTGGATGGATTCAACACAGATTACAACTATCTGCTTGATCTGACGCGCCCGCGACCAGAAAATAACATTATTTCATCCGAAGAAGAATAAAGGAGACGTACTATGAGCAAAAAAGATGATGGCAAAAGAAAAAAGGTCGTTAGTCGTTACGCCACTAGCGGTATTCCTGAACACCTATTACCAAGCAGCCCCCCAGTTGTTAAGAAGAATGGAAAGCTGAATACAGCGTATTACGAAGAGCAGTTGCTTCGTTTACAGACCGAACTGGTGAAATTACAGTATTGGGTTGCTCAGGAGGGATTGCGCGTTGTCATTCTTTTTGAGGGGCGCAGTGGTGCAGGCAAGGGTGGTGTCATCAAGCGGATTATGGAACGTACTAGCAACACGGCCGTGCGTGTTGCCGCCTTGCCCAAGCCAAATGACCGCGAAAAAACAGAGTGGTGGTTCCAAAAATATGTTGCCCATTTGCCAGCCGCTGGGGAAATCGTTCTGTTTGATCGCAGTTGGTACAATCGCGGTCTTGTTGAACCTGTGATGGGATTCTGTACCAATGAGCAGTACAAAGAGTTCTTGCGCTCTTGCCCTCAATTTGAGCGCATGTTGGTGCGGTCGGGCATTATTTTGTTGAAATACTGGTTCTCCGTCAGCGATGAGGAACAGGAACTACGTTTCCAAGCGCGGGTGGATACACCGTATAAGCGTTGGAAGTTAAGCCCGATGGATTTAGAAGATCGTCGTCGTTGGGTGGAGTATTCTAAGGCGAAGGATCGGATGTTTGAACATACGGACATCAAACAAGCCCCGTGGTACGTTGTGAATTCTGATGACAAAAAGCGGGCGCGATTGAACACAATCACCCATATTTTAAGCCAAGTTCCATATGAAGATATTACGCCGCCGCATATCGAATTGCCGCCGCGTGAAGAAAATGTTGGCTACATTCGTCCGCCAATGAATGAGCAGACGTTTGTACCAAATCTTTATTAAAGATAGCGTGTAGAGACAGAGATTGGGGCTGTTCAGTTCTTAAAAATGGTACACTGATTTCACTGATAAACACGGATAAAAGAAGAAAAATCAGTGTTTATCAGTGAAATCAGTGTCCAAATTCTTTTTTGTGAAGAGAACTGAACAACCCATAGACAGAGATAGAGCAACTCTATCTCTATCTATTTGGTGTATTCGGCGAGGGCGGCGAGGAGTTTGTCGGTACTCATCGGCTTTCCCATATACATATTTGCGCCAGCGGCGATGGCTTCATCTTTGAATTTGCCGCCGCTGAGGATGATGATGGGTAAAACGGCCGTTTCTTCCTTCTCCTTCAACTGTTTGCACACTGAAATTCCATCCAATTCGGGCATCATCACATCCAAAACTATCGCTTGTGGATGATGTTCGGCCACCATTTGCAGTGCCACGACCCCATCTTCGGCTTCAACTACTGTATACCCGCTTATCTCCAACAACATCCGCAACATCGTGCGCGTCATTATTTCATCATCTACAACTAAAACTGTGCTACTGCCCATCTTGAAACTCCAAAGCTACATATAAATGCTGCATAAATTTAAATTCACGTCTTCTTAACGCCGAGATTATACCGCAAACGGCCGTTTCGTTAGTATCTTTTGTGTATCTTCTCAATATTTCGGGGAGACCTGACAGGTTTTTCGAGGATACTCGTGTAAAACAAGAGGTCTTGATGAAACCTGTCAGGTCTTTACCCCAAGTTATTGAGATGTTACTCTTTTGTCAAAATACAATTCCACTTTGACGAAACCGTTCATTTGTTCTATT
>CAYSDT010000407.1:0-2021 GCA_964429835.1 uncultured Ardenticatenaceae bacterium
TTACCGCCGCCTTCTATTTGCCCGTTCATAAAAAAATGCCGTCAACGGGATGGTGTACTCCTGATTGGTATTGATATTGATTTGATCAACACCAGACTTACGAAAAACGGCCGTTTTTTCCACCTCAAACGCATCCGATTTCATTGCGAAAGCGTGCTGCCACGCCTTATCGCCCGTGTCCACCCAAACAATTTCCCCGCTTTCGGGGTCTTCCAACGCCAGCAAGCCAACATCGCTGATTTCCGTGTCCAACGGGTCGTTCAAATCAATGGCGATGAGGTCGTGCCGCTTGTTCGTAATCGCCATCGCTTGGCGATAGCTCTCAGGCTCGGCCATAAAATCGGAGACCAAAAAGACGATGCTGCGTCGTTTCAAAATCTGGTTCACTTTGTCCAACGCCATTTTAATGTCCGTGCCGCTGTTTTGTGGCTCATACGCCAGCAGTTCGCGGATAAGGCGTAAAATATGTTTGCGCCCTTTGCGCGGCGGAATAAATAGCTCGATTTGGTCAGTAAAGATGAGCAACCCCACCTTGTCATTGTTAGATGTGGCCGAGAAGGAAAGAACGGCCGTTAATTCCGCCGCCAACTCCCGCTTAAACCGATTCACTGACCCAAAATTCTCCGATGCACTAGCATCAACCACCAACATCACCGTCAGTTCACGCTCTTCCGTGTACCGTTTCACATGCGTCTCACCAGTCCGCGCCGTCACGTTCCAATCAATCGTGCGAATCTCATCGCCCGGCTGGTACGGCCGTACCTCATCAAACGCCATCCCCCGCCCCTTGAAAACCGAATGGTACTCACCAGCAAAGCTGTCATTCACCAATCGCTTCGTCCGAATCTCAATTCGGCGGATTTTTTGCATCAATTCACTCGTTAACATTGCTTACTCCTACGGAGTTGCAAGTAATGCAAGTTGCAAGTTTGCAAGTAGCAAGTCGGAAATCCAACTTGCCCACTTGCCACTTGCCACTTGCCACTTGCACTACGGTACATTCGTGTAATCCAAAATCCGCTGCACAATATGGTCACTCGTGATGTTTTCCGCTTCCGCTTCGTATGTCGTGATGACACGATGGCGTAGCACATCGGGGGCGATTTGTTTCACGTCGTCGGGCGTAACGAAGCCACGACCGCGCAAAAAGGCGTAAGCCCGTGCCGCGTTAATCAGGTTGATCCCCGCTCGTGGCGATGCCCCAATTTCGATCAGATTGTTCAAGTCGCTCAACCCATTATTGCCGGGATGGCGGGTGGTAATGACCAAATCCAACACATAATTCTTGATTTTATCGTCCACATACACCCGTTTCACCATTTCACGCGCTCGCAAAATATCTTGCGGTGACACCACCGGGCGGGCGATGGGCATCTCTGAACCCGTCATGCGGTCGATAATAATTTTCTCTTCTGCACGGGTGGGATAATCAACCATCACTTTCAACATAAAGCGGTCAACCTGTGCCTCTGGCAGCGGGTACGTCCCCTCTTGCTCGATGGGGTTTTGCGTCGCCATCACTAAAAACAGGTCGTCCATCATGTAAGTGGTGTCACCGATGGTCACTTGCCGTTCCTGCATCGCTTCCAACAGTGCCGATTGCACTTTGGCAGGGGCGCGATTGATTTCGTCGGCCAGCACCAAATTGGAGAATATCGGCCCTTGATGGACGCTGAATTCGGCCGTGCGTGGGTTGTAAATCTGCGTGCCAATCAAGTCGGCGGGCAACAAGTCGGGCGTAAACTGGATGCGGGAAAAATCGCCTTCAATTGCATCGGCAACTGTTTTAATTAACAGCGTTTTCGCCAATCCTGGCACACCTTCCAGTAAAATGTGACCGTTGGCTAACAAGCCAATCAGCACGCGCTCCACCAATCGCTCCTGCCCGACCATCACTTTGTTAATTTCAGCCAATAAAGTTTGTAAAAACGCAGATTCACGCTGTACTTCCGCGTTCAGTGAACGCACATCGGTCATTGTCATTGTTTGGGTATTCATAATTCTCCTGATCAATTGTCAAT
>CAYSDT010000407.1:2121-3323 GCA_964429835.1 uncultured Ardenticatenaceae bacterium
CAATTGTCAATTTCTTTATTCTCTTTCCAATTCCCCCGTGATGACGGGATCGCGGCCACAAAGCCATGGTAAATCAATTTTTGCTTCGACGGCTAACTCATCACCGTCGGCAGATAAACTGCCATCTAAATCTAAGCCGACATTGAAGCCGCTTACGTTGAAGCTGGCATCGGCATTTAAGGTGTTGGGATTGCGTCCCGTTTCACCAACGGCCGTTTGCACACTAGCAGGTACATACCCTGCACCACAGTTACGGCCGTTTATATACAATCCGCTCCCAATTTCCACCGTCCCTTCCACATCGTCACCACGATGGGTCAGGTCAAGGGTGATAGGTGCTAGGCTGCCGCCATCGCCATAAATCGTGCCGACGAAAACACCTTCATACGGGCCAACTCTTGTTGACGAAGCCCCGACGCTAACGACGGCTACAGCCATCAATCCCACTACCATTAAAACGGTTATCAATAATTTCTTACTCATTTCTACCTCCATCACATTTCATTTCTAAGATGGTTATAGTTTATCTAATGCGAAGGGATGGGGCTTTAAGGGTAACTTGTGGTTGTATTAAGGGAATCTTAAACAAAAAAGACCTCTGCAATCTAAAAATCACAGAGGTCGCACGAGGACGAACAAAAGTTTGACGATATGGGGGAGCATCTGTATACTATCGCTCGCTTTTAACAATCTATTACGGGGCATAGCTCAGCTTGGTAGAGTGCTCGGTTTGGGTCCGAGAGGTCGTCAGTTCAAATCTGGCTGCCCCGACTGTAATGTATATGCGGCTATGGTGTAGTGGTAACACAAAAGCCTTCCAAGCTTTTATCGCGGGTTCGAGTCCCGCTGGCCGCTTTTTCAATTAACAAGTAGCAATTAACAATGAACAGATCGTTGTTAATTTCTCATTGTTAATTGTTAATTGAATCAGGGCCTATAGCTCAATGGCAGAGCAAGCGGCTCATAACCGCTGGGTTCTAGGTTCGAATCCTAGTAGGCCCACCAAACGATACTTGTAGAGCCGTCCCGCTGGGACGGCTCTTTTTTTATACCGTGATCTCCTTCCACGCTCTGCGTGGAAGGAATATCTGGACGCTCTGCGTCAAAAGGGACGCAGAGCGTCCGTTCTGTCATTCCACGCAGAGCGTGGAATGAGACTGTTTTTATTCCACAACCCCACTCGCCAACGGAATCCATTGATA
>CAYSDT010000408.1:0-3301 GCA_964429835.1 uncultured Ardenticatenaceae bacterium
CGCGTGGTCGATGATGTAAACCGTCCGCACATCCATCTGCGCCGCCATCGCCTCCACAGCCGCCGCGCCATGCCCCGTCACCAGCAATAAATCATGCGCCAACGACGCTTGACTGTGGCTAATCGTCTGCTCCAAAATGGTTCCATCCCCCCACGCCAAACTCAATTTGGGCGCACCCATGCGCGAACTTTTGCCGGCTGCAAGGATAACGGCCGTTATCCGTCCGCACGCCTCCCATCGCCCCCCGCCTTGCACCGCGCCGATGACAATTTTTTCAAGGCGCGGCTGTTGTTGTAACGCCAACCGTGCAATTTCACGGGCGATGGTGCGCTGTTCGTCGGTTTCTACCTTGTTCAAAAACGGCACAGTCCGCACCCCATCGGGTACGCCTTTCAGTCCACCGTTCGGATGTGCCAACAGGCGGGCGATGTCGGCGGCTTGCAGCCCGTCGGAGCTGTCGGCGATGCCCAACGCCATCATTTTTTCGGGGCGATGGGCGATGGTTTGTAAACGGCCGTTTATCGCATCAATGCCCACCACAGGCACAACCAGCGTCGTGCCGTCGGGAATGACGGGTTCATGGTCGGCAGGAGCTTTGATCGGACGCATCCGCGACCCATCCGCCTCCACCAACACAATGTCCACACCGGCGCGGGCGAGCAGGCGGGCGGGCAAATCGGCGGGAACGCCAAACGCTTTCTCCACATTGCTGCCCGCACCGACGCTGCCAACGACGAGACATTGCCCATGCGCGTCCAGAGCGTCGCTGACGGCGGTGAAAAATGCGTCCTCGTCGCCCGCTTCGTTATAAAAGCAAGTCGCAGGGGCGATGGACATCTGTGCGGCAAAAATGCGCGTGGTCGTCGTGGTGACGATGCGGCTGTGGGGCAAATCGTTGGCAAGCGCAAACATCAAGCTGCTTTTGCCGCCGCCGCCGACAATGGCGACTAATGCGCCATCTGAAATGTTAAAAAATTGAGATAAATTCATAATCTTAAATCCAAATATCATTAAATCTGAACGTCATTCCCCCATCTGCATGAGGGCAGGCTCTACGAGGGCAGGAATCCACCGCTCTCCAGAGACATAGATTTCCGCCTACGCGGGAATGACACACTGGGTAATTAAAATTTGTAAACGGCATTACTCACCGCCACAGTTACCAACAGGAAACAATTGTAATAGTTCCCTCCGTTGACAATTGACCATTGCCAATTAACAATTGACAATGGTTTTACATGACACAACCCCCCACAACGGGTTACAATGCCCCCATGATAACAACACCAGAAGATAGCACCAAGAAAAGCAGATTTTCATTTAGCCATTGGCGTTCGCCAGATATACTTTTAATCGTGTCGGCCGTTTTCATCGGCATCGTGACAGGTCTCAGCGCGGCCGTATTTATTTGGCTGCTGGGCAAAATCGGCGAGTTGGCCGCATGGGCAGAAACCATCGCTGGCGTTGCGGGGCTATTGGCTTTCATGGCGTTGGCTGGCTTGATTGTCGGCTTTCTCATCGACCGCTGGGCGAAGGAAGCGAAGGGGCATGGCGTGCCAGAAGTGATGGAAGCGATTGCATTGAACGGCGGCCGTATTCGTTGGCAAGTGGCGGCGATCAAAGTATTGGCCTCCTCCATCACCATCGGCGCGGGCGGTTCGGCGGGGCGTGAAGGGCCGATTGTGCAGGTTGGTTCGGCATTGGGGTCAACATTGGGGCAACGCTTTCGCTTTTCCGAAGAGCATATCCGCACGTTGGTCGCTTGTGGCTCGGCGGCGGGCATTGCCGCCACCTTTAATGCCCCCATCGCTGGATCGATTTTTGCGCTAGAAGTCATTCTGGGGCGATTAACGGTGCGCCATTTTGGAGCCATCGTCCTGAGCGCAGTTTCCGCCAGCATGATTGGCCGTCACTTCTTGGGCGACCGTCCCGCGTTTAACGTGCCAGCGTACTCGATGAACAGCCTGTACGAGATATTTATCTACATTATATTGGGCGTGCTGTCGGCCGGGTTTGCGGTACTGTTCATTCGCGTGCTGTACGGCACGGAGCATTTTTTTGATAAGTTGAAATGGCCGTTACCGCTCAAAACGATGTTGGGGATGGTGTTGACGGGCTTGACGATTCTCATCCTGCCCGGCAAAGAGGTGTTGGGGCCGGGATTGGAACTGATGAACGAAGCCATCGCTGGTGATTTTCAGATGGCGTTAGGCATGATGTCTGTCTTGTTAATTGGCAAAATGGCGGCGACGACGTTTACGCTTGGCACGGGTAACTCTGGCGGGGTCTTTGCCCCATCGCTCTTCATGGGCGCGGCGTTAGGCGGCATTGTCGGCACCATCGCCCACCAAATATGGCCGACAGTGGTCATACATCCCGGCGCGTATGCAATTGTGGGGATGGCCGCGCTGTTTGCGGGGGCTGCCCGCGCTCCCATCACCGCCATCCTCATCGTTTTTGAAATGTCGAACGATTATAAGTTGATTCTGCCGCTGATGTTGGCGACGGTAATCTCCACTTTGCTGGCTGAAAACCTGTTCAAAGAGTCGATTTACACCCTGAAATTAAAGCTCAAGGGGATCAATTGGCAGGGTGGACGCGATCAGGATATTTTGCAAGCCGTTTCTGTCGGTGATGTGATGGAGCGGCAAGATGTGCCAACGGTGTCGGTGGACGATACGCTGGAGACGGCGCGGGATACGTTTACCCATCGCCACCACAATGGGTTGGCAGTTTTGGATGAAGATGGGCAGTTGTGGGGCGTGGTCACGGTGTCGGATGTGGAGCGTGCGCTGTTGGACAAACGGCCGTTATCCACAAAAGTCTCGGAAGTCGGCACGACATGGCCGCATCTCAAAGTCATCTTCCCCGATGACAATATCGGCACAGCCTTATCCCTTCTTAGCTCCAGAGGACTCGGCCGTTTGCCCGTTGTCGCCCGCGAAAATCCATACCAATTGCTGGGCATGGTTAAGCGGCGGGACATTATTCGCGCTTATGATTTGGCACTGTTGCGCCGTGACGAAATTCAAGATCGTACCCAACGCATTCAAGCGTTAGAACAAAAAGACGGTACCGAATTTGTCGAAATTTTCTTGACGGATGGAGATATTGCCGTTGGCAAATCGGTGCAGGAGATCAGCCCGAAACTGCCAGAAGATTGTGTGCTGATTTCAATTGAAAGAAACGGCCGTGTTATCATTCCACATGGTAGCACCGTTTTCGACGTCGAAGATCGGCTTACGGCGTACACCCGCGTCTGTGATGCCGAACATTTATTCGCCTGCTTCCACGATAAAAA
>CAYSDT010000409.1:0-3293 GCA_964429835.1 uncultured Ardenticatenaceae bacterium
TCGGCGGCGGCACGCATGAAATTGAGATCAGCACCAGCACAGAAAGAACGGCCGTTTCCTGTCAATACAACCACGCGGATGTCGTCGCGGGTGTTGATTTTTTGGAAAACGGCCGTTAATTCCGCAATCATCGTCGGTGTCATCGCATTATGGCTTTCAGGCCGATTCATCGCCACCATCAACACGACTCCATCCTGTTTTACTTCAATTGTTTCGTAAGAATTATTCATCAAACTCCTTTTGAATAGCATAATTAGGCAAATCAGCATACCATAGATTGCATGGTAGACAAGAGTACAACGAATTGATAAAGAAACGAATTTCTGGTGTTTTAGAAAGTCAATTATAGGAGTGGAGGCTTCAGCTTCAGCTTATAAATTCGCTCCTTTCCTCATTCGCTGTAATCAAGAAATAAAAGAGGATTACATGAAACAATGGGTACAAGAACATAGTTGGGAACTCCTTGCCATCATCGGCATAACGGCCGTTGCCGCTTGGCTGCGATTGGGCTGGACGGATGTGACCTCATTCGGTTTTGACGATGCCCGCATCGGCGATATGGCGTTGCAGATGGTTCACGAAGGCAATTTCCCGCCGCTGGGCATGGTCTCCTCGACTGGCGTACCTAATTTTCCGGCCGCCGTCTGGCTGTACGCCATCCCCTTTGCCATCACGAACAACCCACAGCTTGCCATTTCCATGACCGCCGCGTTCAATGTCGCCGCCGTTGTCGGCATTTATTGGCTGGCGCAGGCGGCGTGGGGAAAATATGCGGGGCTAAGCGCGGCATTACTTTTTGCCACCTCCCCCTATCTCGTTTTTTACTCACGCTCGGTTTGGAGCCAAAATTGGCTTGCACCGCTGGCTGTTTTTTGGGCAATAACGGCCGTTATTGGCATCCGTCACAAAAATTTCATCATGCTCGCCTTGTTCGCCTTCCTGTCTGGTTTTGTCGGGCAATTTCATCTTGCGGCTGTTTCATTGACGATTCCCGCGTTATGGATTGGGATTCGCTTTCGGCTGTGGCGGCAATGGAAACCGATCACGTTGGGGATTATTGCCGCTGTCGCCGCCGCCATGCCAACGATTTACACCATCGCCCGCTATGGGGACGGGGCGCGGGTGGAAATTCAACGGATTATGGGAGAAACGGCCGTTACCGACCCCAAAAGTTTCACCCAACTCGCCCAACTTGGCATCAGCCACGATTGGCAAAAATTTTGGCTTAACGAAGGGTGGCGATGGGGCGCACCATTGGATGGCTTACTGCAAATCGCATCACTCCTCATGGGCGGCATACTCATCATCGGCAGCATCATCCTGTTGGTGGCGATGGTACGCGATTTACGACCGCGCAAAATCAAAGCATTTGCCGACAACCGCCCATCCATCCGCTATCTATTGACCGCTTTTTTGCTCGTTTGGGCAATTTCAGCCCCATTACTCTTTTTACGTTCAAAAACGCCCGTTCATATTCAATATCAACTCGCCTCATTGCCCGCGCTTTTCCTCATCGCTGCCGCTTTCGTCGGCTGGGTGCAGCGGGGGCGATGGTGGGGCATGGGCTGGACTGCCGTTATTCTTTTCGTCGCCGTCGTGCAAACAACAGCCATCGCCCGCACCCTAAACATCGTGCAAACTGAATATGTCGATGGCGGGATGGGAACGCCATTACGCTACCCACAAGCGATGCTGGACGAATTGCGACTGGACAACCATCCCATCGTGGTCGAAAGTTTTGGTGACATTCCCGAATTTTCAGGCGATGCCAGCGCGTTCAAAGTGCTATTATGGCACGATGATTTTCAACTGGCCGATGCCCGCTCTGCTCTACTGATTCCAGATGAGCCTGCACATCTTCTGTTCACCTACGACACGCTGCCCGCGTGGACAGTCGCCGACCAAATCGGTTTAGACGGCACAATACGCGAATTCCCGCGCCGCGATGGTGAATTGTCATATTGGGTGCGTTCGGTTGATGGGGCTGAGATGGGGGATTTAACGGCCGTTTCTCCTCCCATAACTTTGGAAAATGGAGCCGCTTTGCTTGGCTGGACACTGGTGGAAAATGAAAATGGCACAACGCGGCTTATCACCCATTGGCAAATCATCGCCCCGCCGCAAGAGGGGCATTTTCAACAGTTCAATCACCTCTACCTGCCCGATGGCACCGAGCCAGCCGCCGTGCAGGATGTATACACCTCTTCCCGCGCATGGCAACAGGGTGATCATTTGATTACATGGGCTGATTTCGAGAAAACGGCCGTTATGCCCGCCTATTTTCACATCGGCATGTACACATGGCCTGACTTAAATCGCTCCCCCATCCAAAACCGTGACGGCGATCCACTCTACCCCATCCAACTGGATATGGAATAGATTCCTCTAATTTTTAGGGTAAATTGGCTAAATCATTCAGGTCTTTATATCTGCCGCTGGCCTTTTTATTGATTTTCAAATGTTCTAAATTGATGATGTTAATTTCAACGCCATCAATGCTGTCAACAACCCGCTCTGCATAACATTCTGCAAACTGTACGCCAGAAATTGTTGTCAGAATTTCAAGCCTGAATGGAGGAACGCCCATACGGATGATCTGATCTTCCTTCAAAAAAAGTTCGGGGGATAATTCTGGCACATTAAATCCAAATTCGAAGAGCGCGACAACTACTTTTTCAGCATTCACAGGATCGATAGCGATCCATACGTCCATATCCACAGTTGCACGGGGATACCCGTGATAACCGATTGCATAACCACCAATCAGCAGATATTCAACTTCTTTGGCGTTGAGTAACTGTAAAAACTCTTTGAAGTCTGGTGGAATCTGGGTTGTAGCCATAAATAATTTGTCGCATGAGTTCAAGTGCATGAAGCCGCTCATGCGGTGTTTTTGTTTTCCAAAACGCTCTGTCGTCAGATTCAGCAGACGAGAAAGACGTTACCGAAAACGCATCTTTATCCATTTTTAGAGATGATGAATTATCCATAGCTCAAAGATAGAGTGTAGAGATAGAGAAATCTCAGATTGCAAACGACAATTGCTTTCCAAAACCCCTCTATCTCTCTCTGTCTATTTTCTCTATCTATTCTTCGTAATCCGTAACAGGAATACAAGCACAGAACAAATTCCGATCCCCATACACATCATCAATACGAGCGACGGGCGGCCAGAATTTCCAATCTTTGACCCACTCAGTTGGGAATGCTGCTTGTTGACGGCTATACGGCCGTTTCCAATCATCATCCATCACCGTTGCCGCCGTGTGCGGCGCATGAATCAAGATATTGTT
>CAYSDT010000410.1:0-3283 GCA_964429835.1 uncultured Ardenticatenaceae bacterium
TATACATCATTACCAATGTCTACATCAATCCCAAAAACCATTGGTGAGTAAGACGGTGATGATGAGGCTTCCGTAAAATATAATCGGCAATATGACAACGGCCGTTAATAACAACACCCGCCTTTTCATCTTTCCCCAAAACCAAAGCAGGTAATTGGCAATGATCAAAATCGCGTTGATAACGGCCGTTATTACACCGCCGTACAAAAACGGCTCTTCCCCCAAATTCTCAAAGAAATAATGTCGTCGCAACGCATTCATTTCTGAATTACTCAACCCCAACGGCTCTTCAATATATGCAAACCAATGTACATGCACATGGCGCGATCCAATGCGACACGGCCATGTTTTTCCGTCATAGAACGCCGTGCAGGAGTTATCCAATGGGGATATTGACGTGCGGTTTCGTGCCGCATGAATTTGTAATGGTTTGCCTGCTATATCTATCTGGCAAACGGTCGTGAACGGTGGCGATGCGGCCGTTTTGTCACACGCAAGCCGTCGTCCAGAAAATAGAGCGATTCCATTTTCTCCACGCCAGTCGCCGATGCCTACGCCCAAAATCTCTTGTGATTTCGGGCCGGGCGAGGCACGAAATATCAGCAGCCCAACGATTGCCAAGCCTGTGAAGTAGATGATTGAGATGATGAAGAGTCGTTTTTGGTAAAACGGCCGTTTCATTCCATTTTCTGAACCTTCAAAACGCATAATAACCTCCATTGCTTTTGTCTATGAATATGTAAAACTATATCTTGACTGGTTGCAGGTGACTTAACTACCGCCCTTCATTTTCAATACATTACCTGTACGATGGCAAAACGGCCGTTTTCTCCTTCCTCATCTTATATGCCACACTTTCCATCAGATGAAGTACGTCGCTTCATTCACAATTAATTGTTGCCAATTCATTATTCATTATTCCTGCTTCGTGTTACTATTCCCCCCATGAATAGACCAGACAACATCCGCCCCAAAAAGTGGGAAGTAGCCCCATTAGCTCCCCCTGCATTACAGCATGAGTTCAGCCATATCAACCCCATCCTGTTACAAATTTTATACAATCGCGGCCTTGCCAAAACGGCCGTTATGCAACCCTTTTTAGACGGCCGTTATCACCAAAGCCGTGACCCCTTCCTCCTGCCCGACATGGAAAAAGCGGCAGCCCGCGTCATACAGGCGATCCAAAATGATGAAAAAATCGTCATTTACGGCGATTTTGACGCTGACGGCGTGACCTCCACCATCGTTTTAGTCGAAGGCATTCGCGGACTGGGCGCAATCCGCGACAACGTCCGCCCCTACATCCCCGACCGCATTAAAGAAGGGTACGGCCTCAATAAAGAAGCGTTGACGACCATCAAAGAGGAGTTCGAGACCGATTTGGTCATCACCGTCGATTGCGGCATTCGCTCGGTGGACGAGGTGGCACATGCCAACGCCATCGGGCTGGACATCATCATCACCGACCATCACGGCTTGGGCGACACGCTGCCTGACGCGCTGGCGATTGTGAATCCAAAACGGCCGTCTTCCCAATACCCCGAAATCATGCTCGCGGGTGTTGGCATCGCGTACAAATTGGTCGAAGCTGTGCAGCAAACCCTGCCCAACCCGCCCGATTACGACATCGAAACCTTGCTCGATCTGGTCGCCATCGGCACCGTCGCCGATCTCGCCCCGCTGTTGGGCGAAAACCGCGATTTGGTCATTCGCGGCTTGGCTGTGATGAATAAGTTGGAACGGCCGGGACTTGCCGCCCTCGCCAAAATCGCCCGTGTGCAAGAAGGGCAATTGACGGCCGAATCCATCGGCTTCGGCTTGGGGCCGCGCATCAACGCCGCTGGTCGCATCGGTCACGCTTATGATGCCGCCAAGCTATTGGCCGCCCCCGATTTGCGCCACGCCAACGCCCTCGCTCTCAAATTAGACGCGCTCAACAAAGACCGCCAACAACTCACCCGCGACATGAGCGAATTGGCTGAAACGATGGTTGACTCCGATGCCCCGATCATCATCGCGGGCGACCGCAGCTTCCATCCGGGCGTGGTCGGCCTCGTCGCCAGCCGCTTGGCCGACAGCTTTTACCGCCCTGCCATTGCGATGGAAATTGGCGAAGAAGTCAGTCATGCGTCCTGCCGCTCCATCCCTGATTTTCACATCACCGACGCGCTGGATGAAGCGTCCGATTTGCTCGTCCGTCATGGCGGCCACGCGCAAGCGGCCGGCCTCACCATTCGCAACGAAAACATCCCCGCTTTCAAAGAAAAAATGACCGCAATTGCCAATGACCGCTTACGCGGGATGGAACTCATTCCTGCCATCGCCATTGACTGCGAAATTGATCTGGAAGATGTGGATCACGCCCTCTACGAAACCTTGCGCCAGCTAGAGCCGACAGGCAATGCCAACGCCTCCCCCATCTTCCTCAGCCGCGATGTGGAAGTTGTCAGCCATCGCGCCGTTGGCGTGGATGGCGGCCATTTGCAGATGAAATTGCTCAGCGGGCGCAGTCAAGCACACTCACGCGAAGCCATCGCCAGCATCGCCTTTCGGCAAGGCAGTTGGGGCGAATTTTTGCCCGCACGGGTGGACATCGTGTACAGCATCGGCATCAACGAATGGCGTGGGCAGCGCAATTTACAATTACAAATTCAAGATATTAACCTGACGGAGTAATTCCATCTCATTCCCACGCAGAGCGTGGGAATGCCGACTGGACGCTCTGCGTCCCACGCGACGCAGAGCGTCGAAAGATGGCATTCCACGCAGAGCGTGGAACGAGTCGGTTTAAAATAGAGGAGTAAAGAATGAAAGTATTAGTCACAGGCGCGGCCGGGTTCATCGGTATGCACTTAACCGAAAAACTCACCAAACGGGGAGATGATGTTGTCGGCATTGATAATTTTAACGATATTGTCTACCCCTCATCCATCAAACGAGACCGAGCGGCACGATTAGCATCCATCCCCAATTTCAAAATGATTGAAGCCGACATCCGCGATGCCGACCACATCATGGAGATTTTCAAGGCTGAGAAATTCGATGCTGTCGCTCATTTAGCCGCGCTTGCGGGTGTGCGGAACGCTGTCAAATATCCACAAATGTATGTGCAAGTGGACATGAACGGCACCCAACATCTGATGGATGCGGCGTTGGCGACCGATGTCGGCAACTTCGTCATGGCCTCCACCTCATCGGTGTACGGCAACACCACGCGCATCCCATTTATCGAAACGGACAACTGTGATCGGCCGTTGCAGCCTTACGCGGCGGCAAAACGCGC
>CAYSDT010000411.1:0-1270 GCA_964429835.1 uncultured Ardenticatenaceae bacterium
CTTGCCCACGCTGTTTTTCGTAAGAATTTGAGGCAAGAGTTGATTGAGGGATCATAATTGAAGCAGCGGATATTGATACGCTCTCCGAGTTCGTCCCAACCATAATAATCAACCAAACTGGTCAGAAGTGCCTTTAGGGTAACGCCATTTAGCGGATCATTGGGGTGTTTTTGGTTCATAAATTTAAGTCATCCTTTCTGTTGTTGTGATTAGCTTGGTTTCCTGATCGCACCCCGTTCCGAATTGCCCGCGCCACCACATCGACGGTCATGTTGGCCGCCAAATTATACGGCGCGTCCACCTGCTGGGTGGCGATGGCGAACGCGGTGTCGCCATCATGCCGCGTGTGGACAGGACGGATAGCGATTGCCATCCCGTCATGGGCGCGTTGGGCGATGGCGTTGATTTGATTTTTGGAAAAACGGCCGTTTGTCATCAGTACAACCAGCGTCGTGTTTGTACCTGCGGGCGGCATCATCTCGTCTGAAATGAAGCGGTACGGGTGCTGCTCGACCATCCAGCCATCATCCCCGCGTGCGCCCGCCAGCATAGAGCCGTCAGGATTGACGACATCGCCGATTGCATTGACAACGGCCGTTGCTGTCACAATCAAATCGCCAACTTGCGCCGTCGCCATGCCGAAACCGCCCGTCATGCTTTGCGCGAAACCGCTCCATTTACCCACATTTACCCCCGAAGCCGCCCCGATTGCCCCTTGTGCAGCGTTGTTTTCGTGTGCGTCATCGCACGCCGCATATCCCATCGCCCCATCGGGTGGATGTAGCCCTTTGCTGTGGAACAAGTCGTACACCACTGCGCCTGCCACAATTGGCACGGGGCGGACGGGGGTGTGATGGCCGATGCCGCGTTCGCTCAACCAGCGCACGATGCCATCGCCCACGCTGAGGCCAAATGCGCTGCCGCCCGTGAGAAAAATGGCGTTGATGGTGCCGTTTGGCTTTTCGGGGCGCAACATGGTCAATTCGCGCCCGCTGACGGCGTGTCCGCGTGCATCCACGCTGGCGATGGAGCCTGCGGGCGGCAAGAATACAGTGCAGCCTGTCTTGTTTTCTGTGTCAGTTGTGTGTCCGATTTTTACATTGAGTGTGTTCATGGAATGGATAATTGAGAATGGATAATTTTACCCATTCATGATTAAGATGGAGTGGTGAATAGCGGCTATCATTTTATTGTTGACAACGACAGTGTAGCATATCGCTTGTGTGTGTACAATATGCAGGAATTTTTGTAACTACTCAGGTGTCATTCC
>CAYSDT010000411.1:1370-3283 GCA_964429835.1 uncultured Ardenticatenaceae bacterium
GCGGGAATGACAATTTGAAAGCGATTTGTCATTCCAGAGAGCCTGAGTAGTTGTGAATTTTTTTTATGATAGTGTACTAATCGGCGATAAGCCTAAAAACGATGTCTGATTCAACAAACAAATCACAAAATAAACACGCCCTTGCAGGCTACGCTTTCGCGCTTGGCTCAACCGCCATTTGGTCGGGAAATTTCATCATCGCCCGCGGATTAAGCGACAGCATTCCGCCTGTGACGCTTGCCTTTTGGCGATGGGTGGTGGCGACCATCGTCTTTTTGCCGTTTGCGCTGAAACCGCTGATTGCCGAGCGGGAAATGCTGAAAAAGCATCTCCCGTACTTGTCAATTACGGCACTGTTGGGCATCACCATCTTTAATACGCTGATTTATATTGCGGGGCATACAACAACGGCCGTTAATCTTGCCCTTATCTCCATCACTTTTCCCATCTTCATCGTCATCCTCTCCCGCCTCTTTTTCGGTGAGGCGATCACGCTCAATAAAGGGATCGGCATCGTTCTTGTGCTGGCAGGCGTACTGATGCTGATCAGCAAAGGGGCATTATCCAGTCTGCTGGACATCTCCTTCGCCATCGGCGATTTGTGGATGCTCATCGCCTCAGTTGTGTTTGCGGTGTACAGCATTTTGCTGAAACGCCGCCCGCCTGAACTTGGCCTGTTGGCGTTTCAATTAAGCACCTTCATCTTGGGGCTGCTGTTTTTGTTTCCGTTTTTCTTGTGGGAACAGACGGCCGTTTCTCCCGTTGAATTTGAGGCGCGGACGCTGCTTTCGATTTTGTATGTGGGGATTTTCGCGTCACTGGTCGCGTTTTTGTTGTGGAACAAGGCAATAACGGCCGTTGGCCCTTCAAAAGCGGCGATGGTCTATTACATGCTGCCCCTGTTCAGCGGCGCGTTGGCTTACCTGTTTTTGGGTGAAAGCATTCGCATGGTTCATTTTTACAGCGCATTGCTGATTGTGTCGGGCATTTTGGCGGCGAATTATGAGCCGAAGAAGGGGAAGTGATGGGATAAACGGCCGTTTTCTCCATCATGCACCATTGTTGATTGATACGCTTGCTGTTACGAGCATTGAGAGGAACATAATGAACTATCGTTTGATTTTTAAGAGGATTGCACTGCTATTATTGATGTTGCTGGTGGTCACTGGTGCTGGATTCGTGATTTGGGCAAGCAACCCGCTGGGGCCGATGGCTGAAGCGGAAATTGCTTTGCAGAGCGATGATCAAGTGACTGTCACCCTTGATCCATGGCTTGTATTTGAACCGATGGGAGAAACGGCCGTTTCTACAGCCTTCATTTTCTACCCTGGCGGCCGCGTCGATTATCGCTCGTATGCACCCGCCGCCCGTGCTATTGCCGAAGAAGGGTATCTGGTCATCATCCCGCCCATGCCGCTCAGTCTGGCCGTCTTCGATTCCAATGCCGCCGACGACATTATTGCCGCTTATGATGAAATCGAAAAGTGGGCGATTGGCGGCCACTCTTTGGGTGGCGCGATGGCTTCCAGCTACGTTTATAACCATGAAGATGAATTAGATGGCCTTGTTTTATGGGCTGCCTATCCCGCTGAAAGTAATGATTTAAGTTCACGCGATCTGTCGGTATTGGATATTTACGGCACAGAGGATGGCAGTGCGGCAGAGTTACCAGAGGTGGGTGAACGGCTGTTACCCGACGCAGAATGGCTGGTTATCGACGGCGGCAATCATGCTCAATTTGGCTACTATGGCGTTCAATCTGGCGATGGCATAGCCACCATCAGCCGCGAAGAACAGCACGAGATATTCACGCAGGCTACGGCTGCCTTCCTCGAATCGCTGGAATCTGCGGAGTAGATGTATCTTCTCAATATTTCGGGGAGACCTGACAGGTTTTTCAAAGATACTCGTGT
>CAYSDT010000412.1:0-3280 GCA_964429835.1 uncultured Ardenticatenaceae bacterium
CAATAAATAATCCCCGCCTGCTCCCGATGGGCATCCAAAAAGGCCAGCGTCCGCCGCAAGCCGTCCGTCTTGGGTTCGACGGCCAAAAATAGGTTGTCGCGGTCAAAACTGGCGATAAATTCACCCGCATTGGGGATGGCAAGCGCGGTTTTAATGTCCTGCCGCACGCGATCAGTCGCCGTGGCGGTCACGCTCAGGCAGACGGCATCGGGCAATCGGCGGCGTAATTCGACCAATTGGCGGTATTCGGGGCGGAAATCATGCCCCCATTCGGAAATGCAATGCGCTTCGTCGATGGTCAAGCAATCGACATTGCTCTCCTCCAACAGCCGCATCGTGGCTGGTCGCATCAACGTTTCAGGCGCGGCGTACAGCAATTTGATTTTGCCCGCCCGCACGTCGGCGGCAATCTGGTCTTGCTGGCTGTGATGGAGGGTGCTGTTGAGATAAACGGCCGTTATTCCCCACTCCCGTAACTGCGCCACCTGATCCTGCATCAACGAAATCAACGGCGACACGACGACGGTCAGCCCGCCGAACATCAACGCCGGCAACTGGTAACAAATCGACTTGCCGCTGCCCGTCGGCATGATGGCGAGCGAATCCTTTTTGTCCAGCACATTTTGGATGACTTCGGGTTGCAATTCGCGTAATTCGTCGTAGCCAAACACCGTTTTCAACAACACCTTCGCCGCCGCAATATCCATCGCCCCTTCGTGCGCGACGGTCGGTTTCATATCGCCAAACGGGCTGGCAGGAATTTCATACGCCTCATCTTCATCATCGGGAACGTAACCCGTGTAAACCATGTCATCTTCAAAATCAGGGAAATCAGGCGGTGGCGGCATGTCAGCCATCTCATCATCGAAAAATTCATCAACGGGCGGAGGCAATAATGACTCTTGACCACCATCAATCCGTCGTCGTACCTCTTCCTGCGTTTGCAACTCGCCGTTTTCGTCAATATGGGCGATGGGTATGCCCGCGCCCAACAGCGTTTCGCCAATCAATTTGCTGCGATGGCACTGTTCGGGCTTGCCTTCGCTGCACATCAGGGCGACGGGCAGCCCTTGCCCGTGTGCGCTTTGCAGGCGGGCGATACCTTTTTGGTAAAACGGCCGTTTTTCCACCTCCGCATAATCAATCTTTCCCTCACGATAACAGGATGGATCAGACGGCCGTCCGCCGAGCGTGTCGCCCATGAAAACGTACTTGATGCCGTTTTTGTTCAACTGTTGCGTCAGCCCGTCTTTGGAAAATTCAGGTTTATATTGGGAGTAAGGTTCAGATCGCACGTCAATCAGATAGGCGATGTGTTGCGCCTTGAGCAAGGCCACAAAGTCGCCCATCGCCCGTGCGCCGTAGCCGATGGTGTAAACTGGATTTGAATTCATGTGGGTATTGTAAGGGAAAAGGGTGTGGGGGGAAAACGGCCGTTTGTCATTGGTTAAAACTGGCACAAAAAACGCGCTGAAAGCGCGTTGATTCCAGCCCGCTTTCAGCGGGCTTCATAACCTTTTTTCAGTAGAGTCTACTAATACTTCGCCACAAAAGAAGTACCTTCACTACTTTCTCTCTCTATTCAATTTTTAAGGTGCGAAATATAGGCTTAGGTAGAGTATGCAATCGCCCTATTTCTGCCCACGCAGGAATGACACTCAACTAAATTGCGAGGTATACTACCTATGAAAATAGTCATTCATCAAAAGTTCAAATTTTCATCATAATGAATAAGCTACTATAGCAGGAGAATCACAATGCTTTCCATTAACACCGATATTATTCAAGATCACGGCAGTCCCGAACCGTATTTACGGCAAATTGCGGATGCTGGGTTCACGCATCTCCATTGGGTACACCATTGGGCGGGTGATTTTATGTATTCGCCTTCTGAAATTGAGCAAATCGGCCGTTGGCTCAAAGAGTACGGCCTCCTTCTCAGCGATTTGCACGCCACCGAAGGGCGCGAAAAATTCTGGCTTTCAACGGCCGAATATGCACGGCTGGCAGGCGTTGAACTGGTAAAAAATCGGCTGGACATGACAGCCCGATTGGGCGGCGATGCCATCGTGCTGCATGTACAGCCCGACAACATGAACGACAACCCACAACCCGCCTTCTGGGACAGGTTTCACCGCTCGATGGATGCGATTCTGCCCTACGCCGCCGAACGGAACGTACAAATCGCCTTTGAAAATTTGCCGCCGAGCAACCACGAAACCCTAAAGCAAATTCTAGCACTGTACAGCCCTGAACAGGTCGGCATCTGCTACGATTCCGGTCATGGCAACATCGTCGGCGATGGGCTTGATTTTCTGGACATCGTGAAGGATCGACTGCTCGTGCTTCATTTGAACGACAACGACAGTACGGGCGATCAGCATAATTTGCTTTTCGCGGCGACGGTCGATTGGGAACGCCACGCCCGCATTCTCGCTGCTTCATCATACAATAAGCCGTTGAGCATGGAGGTGTCTATACGCAATTCTGGCATTAAACGGCCGTCTGATTTTCTCGATCAAGCGATGGTGACGTGTACAAAATTTGCTGGCATGGTGGAAAACGCAAAGTAGGGGCGGTTCGCGAACCGCCCCTACAAAGGAGAATAGATTATGATCATCGCCCATATTACCGACTTTCACGTCGGCCGTATTATCCAAACAAGCACATCCCCCATCGATCTGCATGACAAAATGCTGAACGCCATCGCCCACCTGCGCGGGCTGAACCCACAGCCCGATTTAATCATGCTGACGGGTGATTTGTCGAATCATGGCAACGAAGCGGATTACATCCGCGTGCGTGAAGCGTTGGACACGCTGGATGTACCCATCTACATCATACCTGGCAACCATGACCGCCGCGACAGATTGCGCCGCATCTTCCCCGACCATACCTACTGGACAGACGAGAAATTCCTGCATTACACTGTCGAAGAGTATCCGCTACGCATCATCGCCCTTGACACCTTGTTGGAAGGGTCGCATAAGGGAATGATGGATCAAGAGCGATTGGATTGGCTGGAGGCGCGATTGCAGGAGGATGATAGGAAAACAATTATCTTCATGCACCATCCCCCCTTCAAAACAGGCTTGTGTTACCCCGACACCCTCATGTGTCGCAACGGGGAAGCGTTTGGCGATGTCATCGCTCGCTATCCGCACATTCAGGCGATTATTTGCGGTCACGTTCACCGCGATGTAGTCACCATTTGGCGCGGCGTACCAGCCTTCGTCACGGGCAGCGCAACCTTCGCCAATGGGCTGATTTTGTATCCTGT
>CAYSDT010000413.1:0-1502 GCA_964429835.1 uncultured Ardenticatenaceae bacterium
TGACAGGGTAATGATGAATCCCCAAGTGCGTTACACCGTTAAGGTGCAACGCACTTAAAACGTGCTAAATCAGATCATGGATGTGGGAAACGGCCGTTACCGTCTCGCCCCCGTCCACAACCAAACTAATACTACATTCCGAAGAGCCTTGCGCGATGGCAATGATGTTAATCGTGTGATTTCCCAGCGTCCCGAACAATCGCCCGGCAATGCCTGGCGTACCACTCATCCCCGCGCCAACAACGGTAATGATGGATACATCATGTTGCGCCGAAATACGATCAATATCCCGCCGTGTAATTTCCTCTGCAAACTCATCTTCAAGAGCGACGATGACATTATCGGCCGTTTCGTCTGGTGTGGAGAAGCAAATTGATTGTTCCGATGACGCTTGGCTGATGAGCAGCACGCTTACATTACAGCGGGCGACCGCGCTAAAAGTACGCGCCGCGATGCCAGTGATCCCCATCATTCCCTTGCCTGCAACGGTGATGAAGCTCAGGTTTTTGATGGTCGTCACCGCCTTGATCCCGCCGCTCGGCACACCATCATCTGGCACAACGACAGTGCCAGCGTGGGCGGGATTGAACGTGTTTTTGATGCGTAACGGGATGCCATTTTCGATACACGGCCGTATCGCTTTCGGATGCAGCACCTTCGCTCCGTAGTACGCCAATTCCGATATTTCCAAAAAAGTCAGCGTCGGGATGTTTTGCGCCGTCGGCACAATGCGCGGATCGGCAGACATCACGCCATCGACATCGGTCCAAATCCAGACCTCATCCGCCAGTAACGCCTGCCCCAGAATTGCCGCACTGAAATCAGAGCCACCGCGCCCCAGCGTGGTCGTCACGCCATCCGCCGTCGCACCGATGAAGCCGGTAATGACGGGAATAATGCCGTCCGTGAGCAATGGTTGCACCTTTTCAATCGTCTTTTGGATGGTTGGAGCCATCAACGGGGTGGCCGCCTGATAATTATCATCGGTGACGATGAGTTCGGTCGCGTCAATGGCGCGGGCGGCATGGCCGATCTGTTGCAGATAGGCCGCCAAAATGCGGACGCTCATCTGCTCGCCCATGCCGCTGATTGCATCAAGGGCGCGAGGGGTCAGTTCGCCCAGCACGAACACGGCTTGGCATAATTGAGTGTAACGGTTGATAAAACGGCCGTTTTCCTCAATCACCCGCTCCCGTTCCGCCCCCTCATCCAGCAAATCAATGATCGTGTCCACATGAATCTGCCGCATGTCCGCCGCCAGTTGCTTATACGTTTCACCATCGCCCGCGACGGCTGATTGTGCGCCGTTCAGCAACAAATCCGTCACCTTCACCGGCTTTGACCCCATTCCCGATGCGACAATGACAACATCGCCCCATCGTGCGCGTGTTTGTTGAATAAGAACGGCCGTTTCGCGCATTGCCTGTGCGCTTCCGACTGATGTGCCGCCAAATTTCATTACTATTGTCATAGTCCACCTCTTTTGGGCGTGGCAACGCCAA
>CAYSDT010000413.1:1602-3264 GCA_964429835.1 uncultured Ardenticatenaceae bacterium
GCCAAACCCCATCTTGCATAAATAAAAGGGGGAGTATAACGGCCGTTTATCAATCGCCAATGGTAAATTTACCAAATTATACCGCTTGGCATTTGTCCATTTTGATGCTTTTTAACGCGATATAACCAACTGGATGCCCATCACCATGCCAATGATGATAGAAATTAAAACGATAATGATGAGGGTGGATAATGTGATTGTGAAGTCCATTAGGTTGCTCCTTCTGCGTTAGATTGGCTGTTGTCTCTATTAAAAATACCTGACTATCCTTCATCTACCATGACGGCAACCATACGGCTAAAGTTCCATTTGCCTATACTTCACATAGCTGTTTTGACGCGGATAGGGGGGAACGCGGATAGAAAAACACGATTTTTATCAGCGTTCAGCCGTATTTGCGCCCTCATCGACTGGGAGAAACGGTTAATAAAAGTGTACGGCAGTGCGCCGACGGGTTAGAATATGGGCATGATTGATTTATCTATTGTGATTGTGAACTATAACACGCGCCAACTGCTGGATGATTGTTTAGCATCATTGGCGGTCGCAACCATCGCCCCCCACAGCGTCGAAACCATCGTTGTAGACAATGCTTCCCATGATGGCAGTCAGACGATGGTACGCGAGCAATACCCCGACGTGATTTTGATTGAAAACGAGGAAAATCTGGGATTTTCGACGGCAAATAATGTGGGGGTGAGGGCGGCAAACGGCCGTTTTATTCTATTCCTCAACTCTGACACCCGCGTGGACGAGCGGGCATTGATCGAGCCGCTGGACTATCTGCAAGCCCATCCCCGCGCAGGTGCAATCACCGTTTATCTTGAATACCCAAATGGCGACCGTGACCCCGATAACCATCGCGGCTTTCCTACCCCGTGGAACGCCGTCTGTCACTTCTCAGGTCTCAGCAAACTGTTCCCCCATCGCCCCCGCTTCACTGGCTATTTTGGATCCACACTGGACATGAGCGAAACGCACGCCGTCGATGTGATTGCGGGGTCGTTTATGATGATGCCGCGCGATTTGTTCGACAAATTAGGCGGCTGGGACGAGCAATACTTCTTCTACGGCGAAGACATTGACTTCTGCTACCGTATTCGGGAAGCGGATTACGCCATCATTTATTACCCGCATGTGCGCGTTATCCATTACAAAGGGGCGAGTTCTGGGTTGCGGAAAGAGTCGGCAGCCATCGCCCGCCCGCCAAAAGAGACGCGGGTGCGGGTGGCGAAGGAATCGGTGCGGGCGATGAAATTGTTTTACAAGAAATTCTACAGCGACCAATATCCAGCGGCGGTGACGTGGTTTGTGCTGGCGGGGATTCAGGCGCGGGGGTCGGTGCGGGTGTTGAAGCATCGGCTGCGATAATCCGTAGGGGCGGGACGGGTGGAAAACACGCCTGACCATGAAGAAATAATTCCGCCTCCACCCGTCTCGCCCAACGTGCTTGGCCTGCCCGATATGTGGATGGTGCAAGGTATTGGGCGAGACGACGCGGGGAGGGGGTATTGGTTTTTCCGCCAACGGTATGCCGCGTCGTCCCGCCCCTACGGCGGCAGATTTATGAAAAATAGGGTGTATTTCGGACATAACGGCCGTTTACAGGTACAATCATCCGCGAATTTAATAAATTTAATGGAGCTATATGTATGAGTAATC
>CAYSDT010000414.1:0-3250 GCA_964429835.1 uncultured Ardenticatenaceae bacterium
CGTTAAAAGCAGCCCGCTTTCAGCGGGCTTTTATGTATCAGACACCGATTTCAATTGGTGTCGCGCCGCGCCCCAGAATTGAAATGCAGCCTCTCTATCTCTGCCCTCTCCAATGTGATAAAATTCCGCCATTGACAATAATCATTTATGGAGGCCATCGAACGACATTATGGCAACAACAGAGACGAGTAAACTTATGACAATGGACGAAGCGGTCGCGCAATACGTCCACGATGGAGATTCCATCGCCATTGAGGGCTTTACCGCCTTCATCTGCTTTGCGGCCGCACATGAAATCATCCGCCAAAAACGGCAAGACTTAACGCTTATCCGCATGACCCCCGATCTGGTTTATGACCAGATGGTGGCCGCAGGGGTTGCCAAAAAGATGGTGTTCAGCTATCTGGGCAATCCGGGCGTGGGCAGCCTGTTCGCCATCCGCCGCGCCATCGAAAAGGGCATTCCCAAGCCGCTGGAAAGCGAAGAATACTCCCACTTTGGTATGGTTGGCCGCTACATTGCTGGCGGCAGTAAACTGCCCTTCTTCCCGCTGCAAAGCTACACTGGCACAGACCTTCCCAAAGCAAATCCACGCATCAAAACCGTCAAAAACCCATATGGCGATGGGACAATTGCGGTCGTGCCGCCCATCAACCCCGATGTGGCTTTTTTGCACGCGCAACGGGCTGACGCACAAGGCAATACGCAAATGTGGGGCTTGTTGGGGATGCAAAAAGAGGTTGCGTTTGCATCCAAAAAGGTCGTCGTCGTCGTGGAAGAGGTGGTGGATGAAGAAATCATCCGCCGCGACCCGAACCGCACCATCATCCCCAGCATCCTCGTGGATGCCATTGTGGTTGAGCCATATGGGGCGCATCCCAGCTATGTGCAGGGATATTATGACCGCGACAATGCGTTCTATCTCGACTGGGGCAAGCGTTCGCGTGATTTGGAAGCGACGCAGGCGTGGCTGGACGAATGGGTGTACAGCGTCGCTGACCGTGCGGCGTATCTTGCCAAATTGGGCGAAGAACGGCTGAATAGTTTAGACGCTGGTGAAATGATGGCTGAAGCTGTCAATTACGGTAGATACGAGTAGGTCAATTTTGCAAAATTGACCCACAGAGGCACGATGAATTTAGACGAATACGGCCGTTTATATTTGCGGTTGACGTTGGAAATTGAAAAGCATGTCACAGGTTATGTGGATGCGTATTATGGGCCAGCGGAGCTGAATGCGGCGGTGGAGGCGGGCGATAAAAAATCGCCAGCCGCACTGCTGGATGATGTGGCCGCGTTACGGGATGTTTTGCCCGCTGATGCGTCACGGCGGGCGTATGCCCAAGCGTCACTGCGGGCGATGGATTGCACCGTGCGGATGATCAATGGCGAGAAATTTGATTATCTGGATGAGGTCAATCGGCTGTACGACATCGCCCCCGAACTTGTGGATGAAGCTGAGTTTACGGCGGCGCACAAGGTGTTGGATGGGGTGTTGGCTGGGGCTGGCAGTTTGCCAGATCGCATCCAGAGCCATCGGCAACGGTTTGAATTAACGCAAGAACAGTTGCCCGCTTTGCTGGATTTGGTACGGGTGGAGACACGGAAAAGAACGGCCGTTTATCTCCAAAATCACGCTTCCCATCAACTCCCCACCGACGAAAGCGTCGAAGTGACGTTGACCAACAACCAACCGTGGAGCGCGTACAATTACTATTTGGGCGATGGCAAATCGCTCATCGAATTCAACACGGATGTACCTATTTCGGCGTTGTCTGTCTTGTCCACCTTCGCCCACGAAGGGTATCCCGGCCATCATACAGAATCATCGCTCAAGGAAATTGCTCTGTATCGTGAAAAAGGATATGGCGAGCAGGCGGCGATGTTATTGCATGAGCCAGCAGCGGTCATCATGGAAGGGATTGCGATGACGGCGGTTGAAATCATCTTCCCCAATAACACGCAATATGAGTGGATTGCCGATGTGCTGTTGCCTGCGGCGGGGATGGATGGGTTGGAAACGGCCGTTTCTCTCCAACAAATCAGCCAAGCGTCCGCCAAATTGCGCTATGTCAGCGGTAACGCGGCCATCAAATACCACACAGGCGCACTCAGCCGTGAACAAGCCATCGACTACATTCAAACTTACGCCTTAACTACCCCCGAACGCGCCGCTAAAAGCTTCAGCTTTCTCAACCACCCGCTCTATCGCTCCTACATCTTCACCTACACGCAAGGGTATGATTTGATGAAGGCGAGTGGTATGGAAAACGGCCGTTTATTAACTGAACAGATATTACCATCACAACTATAGGAATAATGAATAATGAATTTTTAATAACGAATAATGAATGAAGGCTTGTGACCCCAATTCATTATTAATTATTCCCAATTCATTATTCATTATTAAAATGATATGAATTACACACCATCAGAACTCATGATCGTCAACGCCTCCCGCGCATTAAGCGGCAGCCGCGTTGTATTCGTTGGCGTTGGCCTGCCCAACATTGCTTGCAATTTGGCACGCCGCGACCACTCCCCATCCATCGAACTCGTCTATGAAAGCGGCGTTTTCGGCGCACAGCCTGCCCGCCTTCCCCTGTCGATTGGCGACCCGACACTCGTCAGCGGTGCTGCTTCCGTCACCAGCATCAGCGATTTATTTATGCTGTATTTGCAAGGCGGGCTTGTGGACGTTGCCCTGCTCGGCGGCGCACAGATTGATAAACATGGCAATCTCAACAGCACCTTGATTGGTGATTACGACAATCCCAAAGTGCGCTTGCCCGGCTCTGGCGGCGCGTGTGAAATCGCCATCAATGCCAAACATTTCTTGGTCATCATGCGCCTTAAAAAGCGGGCATTTGTCGAAAAATTGGACTTTCTCACCAGTCCCGGCCACTTAGACGGCGGCAATGCGCGGGAAGCGATGGGGTATCCCGGAGCCGGGCCACAATTGATCATCACCGACCGCGCCCTGTTCAATTTCGACAACGAAGAGCGCGAAATGACGCTCATCGAGATGGCGGCTGGCGAAACGGCCGTTAGCATCCAAGCGGATGTAAGCTGGCCGCTGCGTGTTTCACCTGATTTGAAGGAGATGAAGGGACCAACGGCCGTTGAACTTGCCATCATCCGTGAGCAGCTTGACCCCGAAGGGCTGTACAGGTAATTATGAACGTAGGCGTAACCGTTGCAATTATTCAAGATGGGCAAATTCTTCTTACCAAACGGGAAGATTTTGAGG
>CAYSDT010000415.1:0-3233 GCA_964429835.1 uncultured Ardenticatenaceae bacterium
GTAAGAAAACAGTCAGGTTGAATGAAATCTCATTCAATGAACTACTATCCCATCACCATACTTGATATTTTACCATTGAACGACGACAATTATAGTTTAAATTTGGATTGAGCTTGTATAGGAGAAAAGTCATGTCCTGTAATCGTGGGGGTTACGCAGACAGGAATCCACTGCTTTTCAGAGAAATGGGTTCCCGCATTAAGTCGTGTAATTCATTGCTAAAGTTGAAAACAAAAACGGCCGTTATAAACGGCCGTTTTCATTATCTCCTAGACACTGGCGAAAATTGAATTTCAGTCGAGATGTAGGGGCGGTTCGCGAACCGCCCCTACATGGAGAGAAATATAAAAACGCCAGAGTCCAGTTATCGCTTAAAAATCAGTGTAATCAGCGCAATCAGTGTCCCAGTTTATTTGCGGAACAACTCCCGTGCGATGATATTACGTTGGATTTGGCTCGTGCCTTCGTAAATCTGGAAGATTTTCACATCACGCATCAGTTTTTCGACTGGGTATTCAGACATATAGCCGTAACCGCCAAAGACCTGCACCGCGTCAACACAAACCTTCATCGCCATATCGGCGGCGAACGCTTTGGCAAAAGCGGCCGCTGTTGTGTTGCGTGCGCCACTGTCTTCCGCCCACGCCGCTTTCCAAACCAACAACCGAGCCGCCTCAACTTGCATCGCCATATCAGCCAGCATGTGACCAATCGCTTGATGTTTCCAGATGGGCTGTCCCATTGAGGTACGCTCACCTGCAAATTTGATGGCTTCATCCAATGCCCGTTGGGCAACGCCGACTGCGCCAGCACCAACGGCCGGACGGCTGCGATCAAAAACTTGCATGGAATACATGAACCCCATCCCTTCTTCGCCAACCATATTTGCGGCGGGAACGCGCACATTATCGAATACAACTTCGGCTGTGTCAGAAGCGTGTTGCCCTAATTTATCGAATGGCTTGCCAACGCTGACCCCTTCCCAATCACGGTCGATGACGAAGAAGGTCATGGCGCGATAGCGGGCGCGTGTGCCGCGTGTTTCGGGGCTGGTGTACGCCAGCACGGTGTAAAAATTGGCGTTGGACGCGCCTGTAATAAACATTTTATTGCCATTGACAATGAAATCATCACCATCACGAACGGCCGTTGTTAAAATACCAGACACATCCGATCCTGCTTCTGGCTCGGTGACGCAATAGGCGCACATTTCGCCATCAACGATGCGTTCGCTGTACTTTTTCTTCAGTTCATCATTACCGCCGATCAAAATGGGCAACATTCCCAGCCCGTTAATGGTGATGGCAGTACTCATGCCAGAGCAGCCCCACGCCAACTGTTCGTTGACAAGGCACTCTTCAAACAGGCTCAAATCAAGCCCGCCATGCTCTTCGGGGATATTCATCATCGTCAAGCCCAACTCTTGCGCCTTTTTGATTACAGGCCACGGGAAATCATGGGTTTTATCATAATGCTCGGCAACAGGAGCAATCTCCTTGCGTGCAAAATCGCGGGCAAGTTGTTGAATCTCTTTTTGTTCGGGACTAAGGGTAAAATCAATGCTCATGGGGTCACAGCTCCTTTTATGAATTAGGCTGACTTGTGCCAGCAATGGGTAACTAAGAAATTATGACGCAGTGCGCCATAGGTGTGTACATTGTATGCAATCGTGGGGAGAGATGCAAGGATTTATAGAGAAACGGGAGACCTGACAGGTTTTTTACACAAATACTGTGCGAAACGAGAGGTATTTAGTGAAACCTGTCAGATCTTTTCCGTGATCTATTGCAATGGTTTAACCATTTCGATGCGGCGGAAAGCATCGAAATAGCCAGCTTCCTTGAACCCTTCCCACTGCTCATCTTCAAGCAAATTGGCAGCAACGGAATCGCGCATGGGGTGATGGTTGTGGAGGGCGGAAAGAACGGCCGTTGTTACTTTTCTCAAATCCCCCTTCACCACCTCGACAACGATATTTTCCAGCTTGTACAAACCAACATGGTACACCGCCCAGCCACGCGATCCATCTTCCAACTCAACCATCAGCCCTGAAAGGCCAGCGATATTACGAAGGGATTCAGTTTGATTAAGCCAATTGGGATACACACGGCGATGGGGCAGTATGTTTACCATTTGCGAAGGGGTAAGGAGGGAAATTGATGCAATACCAGGCATCATCGCCCCCATCAGCGTGGGCGCACGACGAGCGACAATGAGTTCGCGTGTTTCGGTGAACCCATTTCGTATGAACAGGCGATGGGCGGGATCGTTATTTTTGATAACCTCCAGCCACAGTTTTTCCACCTTTAATTCATAGGAACGGTCGATGGCTGCTTGCATCAACCCTTGTCCCGTCCCTTGCCGACGGCCGTTTGGCCCTACCCCCAATCGTGTAATCCATGTGCGCTTTTCACGCACACCCAACATCAACAAGCCGCTGACCTGCTGCTCGCCATCAACGCTGATGAATGAATGGTTCATGTCTACGTCATACTTGTCTACATATTCCTGTAAACGGGCGACGCTCATTGGCATTGGCACAAGGTAATCCACTCGCCCCATGTTATACGCCTCCGTCGCTTGCTCAAATGTAAATTGATTTGCCGGTAATACTTCCATGATATTGATACAGTGGATATATGCAGGTGCAACGCACTTCAAAAGTGCGTTGCACCTGCATATACCCATCCCCCCATTAAGCTAAAAATTGTGCAATTTGGTCTGGAAATGTTTTAACATCAATCGGCTTGGTGATGAGGCCGTCGAAGCCATAGCGTTCTGTCATCTGCTGCGCCACATCGGGCGGCCAAGCGGTGATGGCAACGATTGGCACATCAGCCAACGCTGGCTCCTGCTTCAAAAAGAGAACGATGGTTTGTCCGTCAATATCAGGCAAGCCCATATCCACCAAAATCAGATTGGGTGATGAAGAACGTGCCATCGCCAATCCGCTTTCGCCATCATTGGCGTGCAGGAGGGTGTAGTTATGTGGTTCCAACACACGCTCAACAAGAATTCGATTCGCACGATTATCTTCGATTTGTAAAATAGTAGTCATAAGATTAGGGAGATAGAGGGTGGAGATAGAGACAGAGGAATCAACGTAACATCTCAATAACTTGGGGTAAAGACCTGACAGGTTTCATCAAGACCTCTTGTTTTACACAAGTATCTTTGGAAAACCTGTCAGGTCTCCCCGAAATATTGAGAAGATACGAATCCACCTCTATCTC
>CAYSDT010000416.1:0-3214 GCA_964429835.1 uncultured Ardenticatenaceae bacterium
AAAGAGCCAGCGGCACGGTATCGCACGGCGGGGCAGCTTGCCCGCATATTGCACAGCTATCAACAAGCGCATGGCAGCAGCGTCGTCACGCCCATGCGTCAACCTGTCGCTGGGGAAGGGATGGAAACCGCCGCCCCCACCATCGTTCCCCTCACCGACCAAGACACCAAACCCACCGCCGCCATCACCCCCGAAGATGTGATAGAGGCAGGGACAGATTTAACGGCCGTTGCGCTCGGCATCATCGCCGTCATCGCCCTGCTCGGCCTCATCCCGCTCTGGTTTATAGTTTACCGCGCTTGGGCAGGAGGATAAGCGAGCGAGCAAGTGTGCAAGCACGCAAGTAACAAGTAGCAAGTAACAACTTGCAACTTGCACACTTGCTACTTGCCACTTGCTACTTGCCACTTGCAAATGTCCCTCTTCATTCGCCCCGCCACCATCGACGACCTCCCCCTCTGCATGGAAATTGACCGCAGCTACGACACCACAGAAACGTGGCAGATGGAGCCGCGACGGGGAAACGGCCGACTTTCCATCAACTTCCAAACGCTGCGCCTGCCCCATCCGCTGCCCGTCAAATACCCATACAGCCGCGATCAGCTACACGAAAGATGGCAAAATCAAGTCGAAGCGTTCTTCGTCATGGAAAAAGAGCTACGCGGGCAAAACGAAAACCCGCTCTGTGGTTATGTCAATGTCCGTATGGACAGGGTTGATGGTATCGCTTGGCTTGGCGATTTGGTCGTTGACCCCGCGTATCGGCGACAGGGGCATGGCGAACATTTGCTCGAAATCGCCAACAAATGGGGGCGCACACAACAGTGGGGGCAAGATGGACACGCCAATCGCCTGATGGTGGCCTTACAAACAAAAAACAGCCCCGCCATCCAGTTCTACCGCAAAAACGGCTTCTCCTTTCGCGGCTACCACGAAACCTACTTCCACACGGGCGACATCGCCCTCTACTTTGGAGTTAAACTAAAATAAGACAGAGAGAAGAGATAGAGATAGAAGGTATCCTCTATCTCTATCTCTTCTCTCTGTCTGTTCGTTATGACTGAATTTCTTGCTCTACTCAACGACGTTTTACAAGCGATTATCGTTATCTTTGGAACGGCCGTTGTTCTCTACAATTTACGCCCCAGCTTACGCTCACCGATTATACGGCCGTTTACCGCCCTGATCGGCTTCGTGGTCATCGTCTACCTGTCGGAACTGCTCGTCAGCCGCATCATCAATCCGCAATCGGCAGAAGTATGGCTGCGAGTTGGCTGGATTGGCATCACTCTCGTCCCCGCCGCTCAATTCCACCTCTCCTACGCCCTGCTGGCAACCACAGGCGACCACAACTCCCGTCGCCGCCTCTTCATGTGGGGCGGCTATCTCATCGGCTTGACTTTCCTCACCCTCGCCCTCTTCACTGACCTGATCGTTGGCGACATCGTTGGTGCGGACAGCCACGCCCCCCATCTCACCAGCGGCCCCTTCTTTTGGGCATTTGCACTCTATTTTTGGGTGGGAACGGTACTGTCTGTCCGCAACGTCTGGCTGGCACGCGGGCGCACGCTGATCAGCTCCACCAAACAGCGCATGACGATCACGCTGGCCGCTTTTTTGGCCGCGCCGCTGGCCGTCTTCCCCTATCTGGTCATCGTTGACAGCGATGGAAAAGAGGCGGGGGTGCTATTTTGGCTCATCGTTATCGCTGGAAATTTGGCGGTGGGGGTGATGTTTGGCTTGCTCACCTCCCATCTGGCATATTTCGATGCCAATTCGCCCGACCGCGTCGTGCGTGTACGGCTGTTCAAATTTATGGCGCGTGTGCCGATGACAGCGACCATCCTGTTACTGGTTTATGTGCTGGTCAGCCGCAACAGCCCCGTTTTGGGGCTGCCATTGGAGGTCGCACTCGGTTTTACGATGGTGGCGACGGTGATGTTGGTCGAATGGGCGATTCATGAATGGAAACGGCCGTTGGAACGCCTTTTCGCCCTCAACGACAACCCCGATGTGCGCCGCATTCAGCAGTTGAGTGAACGACTGCTAACCACCCGCGACCTGCATCAATTTTTGGAAAGTGTGCTGGCCGCCAGTTGCGAAGCGTTACGCACCCCGACCGCGTTCGTCGCCGCCATCACGGCCGATGGGCCGCAGTTGGAGGCGGTCGTCGGTCATCTCATCCACCCCGAAACGGCATTGAAAACGGCCGATTTACAACAGTTGGCGCAGGCAGACGCGCCCAACGGGGACAACAGCTTGCACACCGTCGGCGAATTCATCATTTGGCGGGATTTTTGGCTGCATCCGTTGTACAACGAAAGCGGCGAGTTGATGCTGGGCATTTTTGGCATCCGTGCGCGGGCGGATGAGCCAGATTTAAGTGAGGGAGAAACGGCCGTTTTTGCCCGTCTCATCCATCAAGCCGAATCTGCGCTGGAAGATCGCATTTTGCAGCAGGAAGTGTTCGCCGCTGTCGAAGGATTGCTGCCCGAAATTTCAGCACTGCAACAGCGACGGCGTGAAGCGGCGTTCGGCGGCCTGCCCGTCCTCACTGCCGAAGCCAACCCGCCCAGCAACCCGATCATCGACGATCCCGCCTTCAATCAGATGGTCAAAGATGCACTCAGTCACTATTGGGGCGGTCCCAAATTGACCGAAAGCCCACTCATGCGGCTGGAAATCGTCAAGCGGGCGAAGGACGATCACGACACGCCGCAAAATGCCCTACGGGCCATCCTTGTCGATGCCATCGAATTGCAAAAGCCAGAAGGCACGCGCAGCATGACGACAACCGAGTGGATTTTGTACAACATTCTGGAACTCAAGTTCCTGCAAGGCAAGCGCGTCCGCGATGTCGCCCGTCGCTTGGCGATGAGCGAATCGGATTTATACCGCAAACAACGGGTGGCGATTGAAAATGTCGCCCACAGCATTAGTCATATGGAAGAGAATATAATAATGAATAATGAATAATGAATTGTTAATGGTGAATAACGCGCTCACTTCATTATTCATTATTCCCAATTCATTATTCATTATTTCTTTTTCCTCTCTTCAAAGGAAAAACCATGTTTACCTACAAAAACCGTGTCCTTCATTGTGAAAACGTCCCATTAACGGCCGTTTCCCCCCAATTTCAAACCCCCACCTACATTTACAGCCAGGCGGCATTGCACCAAAACGCGATGGCGTATTTGCAAGACAATCCCGC
>CAYSDT010000417.1:0-3211 GCA_964429835.1 uncultured Ardenticatenaceae bacterium
CGCCGTGCAACTGGAGAACCGATGACAAATAGACATAATTACGGATCGATACTCTTTCTTCTGATTTTCTTCGTCATTGGCGCAGGCATGATGGTTTGGGGCGGCATTGTGATTCGCAACGCCAGCGTCAGCACGGCGTGGCCGGTGACACAAGGCGAAATCACTTCATCTTCTGTCGATATCTCAACCGATGATGATGGCACAACCTATTACGCTGACATCAAATTTAAGTATGTGGTAAATGACCGCTGGATCACGGCTGATGTGGTTAATTTTGGCGAATATGGCTCCAGCAACCCCAATTATGCGGGTGACATTGTGGACAAATACCCTGTGGGCAAAGTGGTCAATGTTTATTACAACCCTGAGAAGGTGGAAACGGCCGTTTTAGAACCCGGCCTGACATGGAGCAGTTACTTCATCCTGATTATGGGCATTATTTTCATCATCGTCCCCACCATCATCTTTTCATCTATGATTCGCTCCAGTTTTTCCAGATAATAAAGGGCGGAAGTTGCGGAAGTCTCTACGCCGATGGCGGTTCGACTTATATTGCCGCCTTGCGCGTTGGCGATAACAGCTTCATCTCCATCCTACCAGATCAATTGGGATAGCACGGGCAACGGCGGCACGACAATGCAAAGTGCATCATTCACCATGTACAGCACCACAGGGCAAGCAATAACCACGCCAATGCAAGGAAGTGATTACACGCCAAAAAATGGATTCTGGAGCGGCGTATTTGGGGATATTTATGAGATATTCTTACCGATGATTCAAAAGTAGTGTGCTGATTCTTATCAAACCTACTGATATGTAGCCGCCCAGTCTTATTCGTTGGGCTGGTCGGCTATTTTGCGGGAGGGATGGCATCCAGCACGGCACGGATGGGTTCTGCATTCAAGAATAGTTGTTGCAGCCGTTCATCTTCGATGGGGTCAGCGATTTGGTGGATAATTTTGGCGGCGATGCGGTTATGAACGGCCGTTCTTCCCCCATCAACAACCAATCTTGCCAGCGCAGCGTGTGCCTGCCACAACCGCTCAGACCGCCCTGTCTTATACGTCAACGCACAAACCCTCTTTAACAACTTATGCGCCCTCTTAAAATCAGACATTTTTTGATGGTACAACCCCAGCGCATACAACGCATCAGCACGATAGGTAAGGCGGTCGCTTTGATCAGCCAATCTTGTTAATTCAGCGATATGTTGCCGCGCCATCTCTTGATCATCCGCATTCAACTCTGCTAAAGCCAGCGAAAACAACGCTTGTTGCATCGTATCAACCATCCCCAATTTGCGACTGCGTAACAAGGCGTACCATAAATGGGTTACACCATCATCTGCATTGCCCATCATGATGAGGTCTACACCTAAATTGCGGTGTAAATCAATCTCAGTTTCGTGCGTGTACAAAGAGCGGGCAATAGCCAGCCCCTCTTCGTGGCAGACAAATGCGTCGTCAACGGCGTACAGATGGCGGTATCCTTCGCCTAAATTATTCAAAACGACGGCTAAATTTTGCGGGATATGATGCTCACGAGCCAACTGTTCTGCTTTACGCAGTGCGCTAATATCTTTGTCAAATTGCCCCAGAAATTCATAAATCAACCCTACCCGAATGAGCGCGTTGACCTGTCCGTCCACATCGCCAAGTTGTTCGTAAAGAGAAACGGCCGTTTCTGCAAAAATAATGGCGTTATCTGTGTCACCATTATGCTTGTAACTACTGCTGATATTGCTGGCGGCGATAGCAATCCACGCTTTATTGGCTTCCAACTCAGCAATACGCAACGCCTCCTGATGGTGCGCCAACGCCACTTCCGTATTACCCAAGCGGATACTGACATTTCCAATCGTACTGGCAATGCGATGGAACTGTTTTTGCGTAACGGCCGTTTCTTTCGCACGTTGCAACAGTGCCATCCCTTCGTTAATTTCCCCCAAAACTGCACATATCTCCCCGTAACGAACAAGCACATCGGTCAGCAATTGGCGATATGCAAGCGTATCTTGGGGGTGTTCATCCAACAAAGCGAGTAAATGCGCGAGATCATCGTTGGCACGACGGTACTCATGGTTAGAAACGGCCGTTTCTGCCGCCGCCAACATCTTTTCATATCTCTCAAGGGGGGTTACTTCAATCACAATAACAGTGTATATGATTCTGAAATACAAGCAACGAATAGCAACCGTAGGTTTCACGTTTTCCCCATCCCGCCGTATAATGGAGTGATAATGGCAAGCTAGACGTAGGCGGCCATACCCATTTCACAAACCCATTTCACGAGGACTTATTATGCGATTATTTCAACGAACAATACGATTATTACTCTTTTTAACGGGCTTATTTGCTGGATTGATAACGGCCGTTTCCTATTTCTTCGCCCAACGCATCATCAGACCGCCGCAAAAAAAGCTGTGGGCGCGCCCCAGCGACATCGGCATGGAATACGAAGATGTGCAATTCCCCGCCCGCGACGGTGTGCGTATTTCTGGCTGGTTCATTCCAGCGACTGGTGGCAGGCAAGATGGGGCAACGCTGATTATGACGCATGGTTGGCCGTGGAATCGACTCGGCACACCCGCCGACGATCCGCTGTCACGCATGAATGGCAGCAACCCGCTCGATCTGTTGCGCTTGGCGTATGGATTGCATCAGGAAGGGTTCAATCTGCTGATGATTGATTTACGCAATCATGGCGAAAGCGCACCAACCCCGCCCGTCACCTTTGGCTTGCAAGAGTCGAATGATCTGTTGGGCGCGATTGATTATCTAAACGGCCGTTCTGACATAAACAACAACCGCATCGGCTGCATCGGCTTCTCGATGGGCGCAAATACCATCCTGTACGCCTTGCCGCAGACTGACCAAATCAAAGCGGCCATCGCCGTGCAGCCGACCAGCATTTCCATCTTCACCCGCCGCTATGGGCGCGATTTGCTCGGCCCCATCGGCGGCATCGTCATCAAACTGGCCGAAATAATGTACCGTCGTCAAGGGGGCATCCCCTTCAACGCCGTGCAACCCGCTTTTGCCGCCGCCGCCGCTGGCGACGTTCCCATCTTGTACATACAGGGGGATGGCGACCGCTGGGGCAGTGTGGCTGACGTGGAACGGATGGTTGCGGCGACACCAAACGCTCGCGGCCCGCTTTATGTCAATAGCACTCACCGCTACGGCGGCTACCAATACCTCATCGACAATCC
>CAYSDT010000418.1:0-1639 GCA_964429835.1 uncultured Ardenticatenaceae bacterium
AAACGGCCGTTTGTTCCAAAATCTTCTTCATCAAATCCAGCCCTGCATATGGGCCAACACCGCCAACGATGCCGATTATATTTTCATCGTTTTTGTTCATGCCCTAACTATACCACAGGGTGGGGGAGGGGATGGTTAGTTTTTGAAAACGGCCGTTTACCCCCATCCCCAACATTCTCTCATCTATGCTATACTAACCCGTATAATTATTTAATTGCTTCTCACGATAAATGAAAAAGGATGATAATCGCATGTTACTTGATTATACAGATGTCAAATTTGTTCACGATAACACAGGTGCTACCCAAGAAGTAATCATTGATTACACTATCTTTCAAAAAATCGAAGCATTTTTAGCTCGCCATGCGTATTTTTACGATGAAGCCGTGCAAAAACAGTTACAAAGCTCGGAAAATGATTTAACGAACGGTCAGTATATTGAAGTAAAGCCAAACAATATCGAAGATGCAATGGCGTGGCTACATGAGCGATATACGCCTTATTCTGACGGATACATTGCGGACAGAGTATCGCAAACTACCCCAACACATTCAGAAAAAGTTCGATAAACAGCTTCGTTTTTTAGCGGCAAATCCAAAACACCCTTCCTTACAAATCCATCGCATAGCCGAACATTGGGAATTTCATGTGGATATTCATTACCGTTGCATCTTTCAGCAAGAAGGGGACACCTATATCTTGAAACATGTGGGCGGGCATAAGTTAGTAGATCGCTTCGGCAGTCGTTGAACTTGCTACAAAGTGCGTTGCACCTTCAAGGTGCGTCGCACTTTGCCTACTACCCCCCATCAAAAACCAACCCCTCATCCCCCACGCTGACAACAATCCGCACATCCCCAGCCCGCTTTTGCGAGAGCAGGAAATCCGCCAGCGGTTCGCGCAGGTGGCGGGCGATGAGGCGGCGCAACGGCCGTGCGCCATACTGCGGCTGATCATTCTGCGCCAAAATCCATTCCCGCGCAGGCGGCGTTACCTCTAAATCAATCCCCTGCCCGCGAGCCAGTTTCAACTCCTTTTTCAACATTAAGTCCAGAATTTTCGCCAACTCCGCGCCCGCTAATTGATGGAACATGATCACATCATCCAGCCGATTGAGGAACTCAGGGCGTAAAAAGTCATGCACATCTTCCATCGCCCGCGCCCGCTCTAACTCGCCGATGACGGGAACGAGCATATGTTTTGACCCCAAATTGCTGGTCATAATCACCACCGTCTCGCTGAAAGTCGTCATCCGCCCCTGATTGTCAGTCAGTCGCCCTTCTTCCATCACTTGTAACAGCACGTCGAACACTTTATTATGCGCTTTCTCGATTTCATCGAACAAAACGACGGTATACGGCCGTTTCCTGACAAAATTCGTCAACTGCCCGCCCTCCGCGTACCCCACATAACCGGGCGGCGCACCGATGAGCCGATTGACGCTCGCCTCCTCCTGATACTCGCTCATGTCCAACACCAGCATCGCCTTTTCGTCGCCGAACATGAATTCGGCCAACGCCTTCGCCAATTCCGTTTTGCCGACCCCGCTGGGGCCGAGAAAAAGGAACGATCCAATCGGCCGTTTGGGGGCGCGTAAGCCGACACGGGCAGTTTTGACGGCGCGACTAACGGCCGTTAC
>CAYSDT010000418.1:1739-3200 GCA_964429835.1 uncultured Ardenticatenaceae bacterium
TCGGCGATGGAAACGGCCGTTTCCAACCCTTCCCGTGACACCTCAATCTCATACTCCTGTTCCAACCGCTGCTTGTGAAAAGCCAGCATGGCGATGGCTTCCGCTTTTGTCGCCGCTGGCACATCCAGCCGTTGCGTCTGTTGGCGGATGATGGGGTCTTGTGCCAATTTATTGTACGCCCCCGCCGTCGTCGTGCCGATGATGACCTGCTCGTTACCCAACAACGCCTTTTGCAAATCGCGGCTCACCTGTTGCTTGAACTGCGTTCGCAGGCGGTCGGCAAAGAAGCGTTCGATGCTCGGCACAAGCAAAATCCCGCCCGATGCGCGGCGCAATCCTGATCGCATCGCTGCCAAATCGTTTTCCAGCAACGCCGTCTCGTTCATCGCCACCAGCGAGCGCAAATCGCCGCCCGCCTTGCCTTCGGCGATGAGTTGCGCCAAGCTGTACGCCAGCGTGCGCCGTCCCGCCCCCTCTTGTCCGACCAAAATAACGTGCCGTTTGCGGGAAAGTGAAAGCAGACCGAGCAGGTCGCGCAGAAGGTCAGTGCGCTGATAAACGGCCGTTGCCATCCCCTTTTTCGCCTCGTCCACATAATCATGAATCAGCGGCGTGCCATCCTGCGCCACCTCACCCAACAGGGCGATGATGCCAGCGGCGGACACGCCCATCTTGTTCAGAACACCGTAGGTAGTCACGCTCGATTGCGCCATCGCTGCCAGCGCGTGGCCGCTGCCCGCCTTCAACTCCTCGCGTGATTGGGCGATGGATAACGCCTCGTCCATGACGACGAGCATATACTCATCGAGCGGCGCGTCTTTGCCGAAATCGTCGGTGAAATTGAATTTTGCATCGCGCCCTTTGGTATGTGTTGCCATCATCTCCACGCGGCGACTGAGATCGTCCCAATCGAAGCCGCGCTGTCGCTGTAATTTACGCAGGATTTGGTGGGCGACGGATTTTTCGTCATCCATGAAGACGCGCAGCAGCAGTTGCGGCGTAAGCAGGCGCAGATTGTATTGGGATTGGAGGGAAACGGCCGTTGTCATCAGCCGCGCTAGTTCAGAAGTGGGGATATTGGGGTTGAGTGTGTCCATAAGAATATGGTAGAGGGGAAGTTGGAATGTGGCAAACCATCATCGCAAGTAGGGCGGTTGCATACTCGATCTATTTCGTGATCGTGATCGTTTTCGTGATCGAAAATCGAAAAAATCGATCACGATTACGATTACGAAAAACGATCACGACAGTAGTCGCTCATAAGATGCCTTTAACTTGATGGTTATGTCAAGCAAAATCTATTAAAAAAACGATATGGTTCAGAATAGAGAAAATCATCTTTAGACATGGTTCAAAATAGAGAAAATCGTATCTTCTCAATATTTCGGGGAAACCTGACAGGTTTCTCAAAGATACTCGTGTAAAACAAGAGGTCTGGATGAAACCTATCAAGTCTTTACC
>CAYSDT010000419.1:0-3199 GCA_964429835.1 uncultured Ardenticatenaceae bacterium
TGATCATTGGGTTGGCTTTGAATTATGATCCATCCATCCTGAATTTTGTGCTGGTGGATTATAAAGGCGGCGGTGCGTTTAAGCCGTTTGAAAATCTGCCCCATTGTGTGGACATCGTGACGAATTTGAATAAAGCGGCCGTTCATCGCATGTTTGCGGCCATCAATGCCGAAATGCGCCGCCGCCAAGCGTTAAATGCGGAGACGGGGACGAAGGATATTGTCGATTATCGGCGCAAGAATTTGCACAAAACCCATGAACCATACCCCCATCTGTTCGTGATTATTGACGAGTATTCGGAAATGATCGACGATAATCCTGATTTTAAGGCGAATTTGGACAGCATTACGCGGGTGGGACGGGCGCAGGGTGTCAATTTGATTTTGGCCTCACAACGGCCGAAAGGGGTGACGGGGCAGATGCGTGCCAACATCAAAATGCGCCTCTGTCTGCGAGTGGAAGAGTTGGACACCAGCCGCGAGATGTTGCGTCGGGTTGATGCGGCATTGCTGCCAAATGGACTGCCCGGCCGTGGCTATTTGCAAATTGGCAATGATAATCTGGAGTTAATACAGGTGTCGTGGACGGGTGAAAGCCAGCCTGATGAGCGCGACGCGCCAGTGGAATGGCCGGAACGCAAAGATGTAAAAACAGCCGAATCTGATGATGATCCCAAGTTATACGACGCAGTGGTGACGATGACTTCGGAATTGATGGGTGGACGGCGTGTGCCAAAACCGTGGGCGGGCTTTTTGCCCAATCAGTTCAGTTTGCAATCACCCTTGTATGATGCTCAGAAAAATGAGGAGTTTGTGTTGACAACGGCCGTTACCGATTGGCTCAATGGTGATACGGAAAAATTATGGGCAGGTATAAATTGGCGCACAGAAGCGATGCGCCCCATCGTTGGCCTGCTGGATAATCCTGCCGAAGCGTGGCAAGGGCCGCTGTACTTTGAATTAAACCGCACCCATCTAGCCATTTTGGGCGATTCTGGATGGGGTAAAACATCACTTATCCGCACCTTGATCATCAGTTTGGCGACAACCCATTCGCCCAATGAATTCCACGCTTATGTGTTGGATTTAGGCGGGCGCAACTACCGTAGTTTGGAAGATTTGCCCCATATGGGCGGCATCATCTACGCCGACGAAGAGACGTATGAAGAGCGGCTGCAACGGCTGCTGGATAAGTTAAATTTGATGGCTGGCGAACGACAGCAAATTTTCAGCAATGCCGATGTTAATAATTTGTATGAGTACAACGAAAAATATCCCGAAAAACTACTTCCAGCCGTCTTGGTGGTGATTGATAACTTTGCTGAATTGCGTGAAAATTATGAATCATTGGTAGAGTCAACAGTGATGCCGCTGGTGCGTAAATCGTTGAGTGTGGGCATTACGTTTGTGATCAGTGGTAATGTTCCCAACAACATGACGAGCAAATTGTATAATTTGTTGGGCGAGCGCATCACCTTCCAGCAAGCGAACCCAGACCGATATATGGACATTGTGGGGCGCGGGGCAATTGAGATTGATGACATTGCTGGGCGTGGTTACATTCGTGTGGGCAGACGGCCGTTACTCTTCCATATCGCCCAGCCCGTCGGCTTATTTAATGAAGAAAGCGGGCGCGACCATCTAAATGAAGCAGATGAATTACGCCTGATAGCACGGCATATGCACGCTTTTATGGGACGGGATGAGGCGCGATGGGTCAATAAACCAGACCCCATCGCCACATTGCCAGAGATTGTGCCTTTAATTGATCTGTTGCAGGAAGTGGAATCCCCCCATCGTCGCATTCAAGCGGTGCTTGGACGCAACATAAATTTGCAGCCAGCCCTGTTTGACTTAAAACGGATGGGGCCGCATTTTGCCGTTGTCGGGCCGCCGCTTTCGGGCAAATCGACGGCTTTGTACAATTGGGTATTCTCTTTGGCGCATCGGTATTCGCCAGCGCAAATTAAGTTTGTGTTGATCGATTTGCAACAGCGATTTGTCGATTTTGGCGGTGAGCAAAAGATGGACGGGTTGCCGCATGTGATAACGGCCGTTACTGAAATTGAGCAGATAGAATATCTCGTCGCCAATCTAAAATCAGAGTGCCGCGTGTTGGCTGATGAGGACAGTAACCGTGAACTGTTCGTCATTATTGACAATTTTGACGATTTTGCCGATGAAATTGAAAGAATGCGGGATGTTGCCCGTGAATTAGCCAGTTTAGCGCGGCGATACGGCCGTGATGGATTGCATATCATCGTTGGCGGCATGTTGGATTCCAGCAGTGACCTGCGACGGCGTGTGCAACAATCGAATTATGGTATTGGTTTGCGCTCTGCCCAAGCGGTAGACACATTGCGGGTCACGCGCCGTCCGGCTGGTTTGCGCGGCAAAGCGTTGCCGCCCGGACGCGGCTTCATCGTCAAATCAGGCATCCCCACGATGATTCAAGTTGCCACCCCGTATGAAGGAATGGGCATCCAGTTTGCAAGCAATGATTTAGAAGATGAAGAAGAAAAAATTGCCCAATCATTGGATAAATGGGTAGAAAAAATTCAGGAACAGTATCCAGATCAGCAGGCTGAGTGGGCAACACCCTTACCAAATGCAGAAGGAAGTGCCGAACTTGGTGATGATTCGGAGACAAAGCCGTATATTGATATGTTGCGGCAGCTTATTTATCAACAATCTGGTGGGGATGCGACTGAAATTGCCAGTTGGGATGATGCTGCTGTGTTGATGGAGTTTGCCAAAGATGCACTGCAAGAAGCGACAAGTGTTGAACTTTCCCTATTTGGCGATAAGCCAAAAGATATTTTAGATAATGTTATCGGGATGCTGCCCAAGTTGCCACGCCGTGACGACCAAGCAGATGAGCAGGAGAAATCGTAATGGACCGACTTACTTTGAAAATTGATGTGCTTGAGAAAAAAGAGCAGATCGCAGTTGCTTTACCCAGCTTAACGCCGCCTGAATTAATAGGATCGATCTTACAAGAATTCCATGAGTTGGAATATCTCGGCGAATCGCCTAATGAGTATGCGCTTCTTAAAGCGGAGGATGATTCCCCTTTGAATGATGATATGGCGATAGGCAATCAGTTACGAGATGATGATCATCTTGTTATGATCGAGAAAGAACTGCCGTTACCCAGCGGCACTGCCCGCCCGTCACATTCAATTTATTTGCGGGATCAA
>CAYSDT010000420.1:0-3175 GCA_964429835.1 uncultured Ardenticatenaceae bacterium
TCGAATTGGACGTGCGCGACCGTTCGCTGAAAGGCAATTTGCAGTACGCCAACAAGCAAAATATCCCTTACGCCATCATTATTGGCGAAAATGAACGCGAGCGCGGCACAGTTTTGCTCCGTAACATGCACAGCCGTGAGGAAAAACAGATTATAGCAGCCGAGATTGGTTCACTCTTGAAGAGTGAACCAATCTGAACGGGGTGAGCATGAAAGAATCAACGGGAACAAAAATAAGCCGCCGCCGCTTTTTGGCGATGGGCGGCTTGGCGGTGATGGGTACTGTCGCCGCCTCAGCTACCTATTTTGCCGCCAACGACGAGTCGCAGGACATCGTGGTGGAAAAGGTGACGATTCCCATCAAGAATTTACACCCCGCGCTGGAAGGGTTTACGATTTCTCAGATGGCGGATTTTCATTTACGGCCGTTTACCAAACCACCCCTCGTCGAAGAAGCCGTCGCCATCAGCAACAGCCTGTCGCCCGATTTGGTGGTGCTGAGCGGCGATTATGTGTGGAAAGATGTGGACGCGATTTTTGAGCTTGCTCCGATTTTGAGCGGCTTAAACGGCAAGCACGGCGTGTACGCCTCCATCGGCAATCACGATTTATGGACGGATATTGACACGATTCGGCAAGGATTTGCCGACGCACGCATCCCGATTTTGCAGAACGAAGGGGTGACGGTGACAGAAGGGGCGGGTAGCTTTTTCTTGGCGGGATTAGACGATGGCTGGTCGGGTCAACCTGATTTGGACGCGACATTGGCGACTGCCCCCCCGAACGTCCCCATCATTTCCTTGATGCACGAGCCTGATTATGCTGATGATTACGCAGAAGACGGCCGTATTGCACTGCAACTATCAGGACACACACATGGCGGACAAATTCGCTTTCCGCGCTTGGGCGGGGCGTTAATTTTGCCGCCGCACGGCATGAAATACGACATGGGTTTGTATCAGGTGGGCGATATGTGGCTCTACACCAATCGCGGCATCGGCGTGACCAATGAGCCTGTGCGCTATAATTGCCCGCCAGAAATTACACAAATTACGCTGGTTTCGGGATGAAACGGCGAGTATGGCGGTTAAAACCGCACCTACATCTGCAAAGTCGGCCTTCGCCGACTAGGTTTTAGTCGGCGAAGGCCGACTTTGCAACCGTTGCCGCGAATTTATTCGCCATAAACAATCACAATAAACCGCTTAGGCCCATGCACCCCCACCGCCAACGTCTGCTCAATATCGGCCGTTTTACTCGGCCCGCTCACAAATGTCATATTTGTCGGTGGTGGGGCATTCCGCGCCGCTGACCATGTGAACAAATCGGCCGTGATGCGTTCCGCAGGCAATAAAACGATGTGAACGGGCGGCAGTAAAGTCGCCATGCGGCTTTTGCCCGCGCCACTTTCAATCAGCACACTGCCTGTTTCCGCCAATGCCGCCGCCGCGCCGCTGATGCCCACATCGGCCACCGCGCAAAAATCGCGCAGATCGCCATCGCTTTGACCGACGATGTGCCATTCTATGTTGGGGAATTGATGGGTGAAATTGACGGTGGATAACGGCCGTTCTCCATTCACAACCCCCTTTTCCACCCCCAACTCACGCAACAAGCCGCCCAACGCTGTCAATGCGCCGTCAAAATCATCAACGCGGATCACTTCACCAGTAACGGCCGTTAATGCCTCATCAAACTGCGCCGCCAAATCCGCATATCGCCGCCCCGATTGCCACGCCGACGGCATCGGCACTATTTCCGCTCGCTCTTGCAACCGTCCTAAAATCTCTTCACGCGCTCCCATAATCAGCTTCCCTCCTCTAACTCATCCCATAAATCGCGGAACGATTTTGCGGGCAAGATGGGCAAATTACGCTCCCATGTTGGGATGGATGATGGGGCAATGCGTTGTCCCCATCCCGCCATTTTGCCCGCCATATTGAACAAATGCGGGCTGCTCGTCACCATCGCCCCCGCCCGTTCGGCAAACGCTTCAAACGGTGAAGCCATCCCGCTTTCGACCTGATCGGCGCGTAAAGCCAACAACATACGCGGCAGATCGATCCGTGCGGGACAGACATCGACACACGCGCCGCAAAGCGTGCTGGCGTGTGGCAGTGCGGCATATTTTTCCAGCCCAAACAGCAACGGCGTAATCACCGCGCCGATGGGGCCGCTGTACGGGCTGTTGTACGCATGGCCGCCCGATTCACGATAAACGGGGCAAACATTAAGGCACGCGCCACAGCGAATACATTCCAGCACTTCGTCGTAAGTTGTGTTAGTTAGGGAAGAACGGCCGTTATCCAGCAAAACAATATGCACCTCGTCCGGCCCATCCGCATCTTCAGGGCGGCGCGGCCCAGTGACGATATTGGTGTAGATGGACATCGGCTGCCCCGTCGCGCTTCGCGCCAACAGCGACAGCCACGCCGCCGCCGCGTCCCAATCGGGCGCGATTTTTTCAATGCCCATGATGGCGACGTGGACGCGGGGCAATGTGGTGACCATACGGCCGTTTCCTTCATTCATCACCAGCACCAGACTGCCCGTTTCAGCCACACCCATATTGCCGCCGCTGATCCCCATCCCCGCCGCCAAAAATTGTTCGCGCAACACGCGCCGCGCTTCGGCCGTCAGCGCATCAATGGAGGTGTCAGCCAGCTTTTCGCCGTTGTACTCCTCAAATAGCTCCACCACTTGCTCTTTTGTCTTGTGAATCGCAGGGCCGATGATGTGATACGGTGCTTCACCCGCCAACTGGATAATCCACTCGCCCAAATCGGTCTCGACAACGCGCACCCCATCACCGATGAGCGACTGATTAAGCTGAATTTCTTCCGTCGCCATTGATTTACTTTTGGCGACCAATTCCACCCCTTGCTCACGGGCGATGGCGGCTACAATTGCCGTCGCCTCAGCCCCATCCCGCGCCCAATGGACGATGGTTCCCGCCGCTTGGGCGTTGCGCTCAAACTGTTCCAAATAAACGCCTAAATTGGCGATGGTCGCACTGCGTACCGCCTTCAAATGGTCACGAATGGCCTCGCCGTCGGGGAAATTGGCAAAAGCGGCTTCACGCCCCGCAACAAAGTGTCCCGTCGCTCCGCGCAATGCGGCACGCAACGGCTCATCCTGAATTGTTTTGGCCGCCCCTTCTCGAAATTGGGCGACTG
>CAYSDT010000421.1:0-3173 GCA_964429835.1 uncultured Ardenticatenaceae bacterium
AATATAAATGAGGCTGTCGGATAGACAACGCTCTCATGCCAACCTCTTCATCAAACACGGCCGCAATGGAAAGCTCCAACTCTTTGTTGAACATCCCCATCAGCGGCTTGTGCTGCTGATTTCCAATTATTCTACCATCCATCACACTGCCTCTTGCTCAAGCCAAATGCCACCATCTGTTGGTTTTGACAGTCTACCATTAGACATTGTGACAACTCGTTCACCGAGTAGCTCATTCCAGACGGAGCCATCATCAGGCTTGTGATACCACTTCAAAACGGCCGCCGCCTCATCACCATATAACCACATCTGCTTCAAATCGGCCCCGTTGGATGTGATTACCAACGCCGCGCCAGTGGAGGACAAGCCTGCAATGGACACCAGCATCCGCTCGATTTTATCACCGTTGCTGGCAACGAATACATCTGGCTCGTAATGGCTGGCAGCTTCACGAACGGCCGTGTTATGCCCCTCACGCTCATGGCCGCCACGCTCAAAGGCGGTGGCGCAATACTGGCAGAGGGGGAACTTTGCCACCTCATCATCACCGGAAATATCAACGGCCACGCTATCGGCTGGTCGGTCGCAGATGTCACACTCAATCACACGGCCGTTTACGTCTACAAATTCTCCTAAATCATTTATATGCTCATTCATCTTGCATTCTCCGTAATGTCTACTACTGCTAACTAAAAAACAAATCGTTTGCATCCAGCTTTTCAATCTCAGACTGCTCCCGATCTGGGTCGGACGGGTCTGGGGGAAGACTGTCCCAGTCAGCCCCAAGCTGCTTATCAATAACCCGCCCAGCGTCATGCGTGTCATACTCGCCACCAGTATTATATTCAACCGGGTCGGCAGACATGGAAAGCGGCTTGGAGACCGTCTCCATCATCACAGGCCGTATACCAGAGCCGAACGCCAAACGAAGGGCATCCTTCTCGGCACGGCGGCGACAACGCCACAAATAGGAACGCCCACGCGGGGCAGCCATGTTGTCAATCTCATGCCCTGACAAAACACCAATGCCAGTAATAGCGGCCGTTTCCAAAATTTCTTTATACGGAACACCAAGACCGAGATAATCAATAACATCCTGTCGCCTGACTATCTTGCAAATCTGAGCATGACCGCCGCTCATAACACCGTGTTCCTTGCGCTCCTCCGTAGTCATGTCACGGGATTGCATGGCAAACTGAAATCCACCACGCTCCCACGCCACTCGATGGTAAAAGTCAAAACCAAGCGAGAAAATGAGGGGAGTGCCATTATCCTGATTTGTCCAATCACCACCAACGCCTTCACGCCAGACCATAATCTCCTGAGCCTCTTCGGGCAACGCCCGCGCTCCAGTCGCCAATGAGATTTGAGCCATTCGCAAGCATCCAACATCTCCCATCATTTCAGCCTTTGAGTGGACGGCTTCGATACGGGCAGAAAGGGCGAGGACTTGATCATCTGTGCCATAAGCGGCGGCGATGTCCATACCGTCAACCAACCCGCCGAGCAACGCGCTTGTGACGGCCTCTACACACCTCCGTCAAACTTCTTGCTGGTGAGGGAGGAAAATACAACATCATCACCAGTAAAACCTTGCGCTCTCAAATTCCGCGCCCACACATTGGCAAGCGCATTCATGCTGACAGAGTATCGCCCGCTGGCGACAAGCTCGTCGGGGAGGCGGTGGTAGATACCAACGGGCGATTGAGTTATCTCGATTGGAAGCCAGTTTGAGTTAAACACGATCTCAGGATCGCGCATCAAATCACCATTCTGGATGTAAACGTGCGAAACGGCCGTTTCGCCAGCACCGACATACTCGATAACCAATTTCTGGAGCGGATCGTTATTCACTACCAGATGGAACGGTTCATCCTCACTGATGGCGGCGAGATAGTCGGCAGTCATACCAGCGTTTTCTATAACTGTTTCTACAGAAACCTGCATCGGCTTCCGCTTTTTTGTTGTACTCATGGTTTTTCTCCTTGTTAAAAATTGGTTGGTTTTGTTATTCTCGACTCTGCATTTTCGCGGGCTTGTCACCGCCGTTGGCTGCATTAGAGGGGCGGCTGGTTGCCGCCAATGTGCCTTTGAGCGAATACTAATCCCAGTGACGTAGGCTATGCTTTCTTACCCTGCCAGTCTCTGTCAATGCAACACAGTACATACGACCGAATCCGTCGTCAAATACAACGAAGCTGCTGTCAGCTTGCTTGATGATAATATCGCCGTCCCATCCATGCTCTTTTTTGACTGCCTGTAATAATTTATCGCTGATTTGAATACTCATAATTTCTCCTGTGCCTTGCGGCCGTTAAATGGTTTTGTTATGCCCTTATTATAGGATGGTTTCTATAGGGGTGCAAATTATTGGTCAAATGAATTTTTAGCATCTCGTATAAATGCGAAACGGCCGAACAAGTCGGGGGGTGACTTGCTCGGCCGTTTCTATAACAAAACCATCTATAATCAATAGGAGATTAAAGAGGGGAGAGTAGGAACCACCCGTACTCTACTTTCAATACTATCTCAAATTCCAATCAGCGCAATAGCAATCTTTAGAGCCTTCAAAATTCGCCTGTGCGGGCTGTTTGCTGTGCTTGGTTATGTTTGGGTTAGTTGCGGCAGTAACCACCCGTATGAGCCTGATAGCGGCCTGATGGCACCACGCCCGTTTACTATATCCATATCCTCGTACACGTTGCCAATGACTTTTGTTTTTTCAACGGCGGATGCAAGCACATAGCGGTGGCCGCCAATAACCCACATCCCATTTTCGAGACGAAAAACAACACCAACAAGCTGATCATTTTTACTATATACGCGCTTGACAATATCGCCCTCAAAAATCTCCAGCCCATCACGATCCTTGATTCTGGTATTGTGCATCAAGATAACATCTTTCAGCTTTGACGAATCGCTTGGAGAATACCATCCAACACCAGCGTCGGCGATGGTATGGTCAAGCTCGCCATCATACCAGTGGATAGCGGCAACATCCTTCATTTTCTTATTAACCTTGTCCCATGCGCGAAATTCATCGTAATGGGGCGTTGGCACAAAATCATCCATAACAAAATCTCCTACAAGGCAATCAAAGCCTTATGAATTTCAACCATTGCCAGCGTGTCCAGGTCGCAGTACGCAAGCAAAGCGAAAGCAATATCAGCCCT
>CAYSDT010000422.1:0-3171 GCA_964429835.1 uncultured Ardenticatenaceae bacterium
ATTCACGATAAATCTCTTCAGCCCCCTTTTCCAACAACGCGATGCGCTTGTTGTTATTTTCAATCAGGTCGTCGTATGCGGAAAGAACGGCCGTTATTTTCTTTTGAATATCTAGTGGTGGGAGCAACAATTTAATTCGACGTAAATCTTTGATGGGTAATTGTGGTTGTGCTGAGCCAGATGAAAATAGCTTGATCTGTTGCTTAAGAAATAACGATTGCAATAAATAATAGATATAATTTGAATCAAGTTTTTCACCGCATCTAAGAATCACCATTCCAGAGTTAATACGGATATTTTCAAAGAGTATTTGAGCATTATAATACGCAACACTACCTATTGTCCCTCTGGTAGTCAAAATAATATCAAACCTGCTTAATTTTCCTTTTCTAAGTGATAAATCTTTATCTTCCGTAATGAAGTCACAAGATAAAAGAGAAAATCTATCATTTTTAATATTTCCTGTGTTAAGGAATATGCAAAATCCATCTGTTGAAAACTCTGATTTTTTCGGATAATTTCGCCCTCGATCACCATCAATAATTTGAATGTCTAAATCTTTGAATTCACTTAAATGCCAATCAGTTGGATAATTAATCATACATCCCCCGCCAACTGCTTCAAATTATGAGCAATCACATCTTCAAGCGCGTGCGCTTCGCTGTTCAACTTCTCCAGTTCCACCTGTAAATCGAGCAAATCAGCGATGAACTCCTCCTCCGTTTTGCCGTCCTCCTCAATCACCACGCCCACATAACGGCCGGGATTCAACGAATAATCCTGCTCCTTCACCTCATCCAGCGTCGCCAGCTTGCACAAGCCGACCACATCCTCATACGCCGCCGCTGGAAAACGCTCTTGCAGCCAATGAATATGGGCAAAAAAGGATTCCGCCTCTTTCACATCCGCCCGCGCCGTCTCCAACGCCGCCTTCACCCCCTTCAACCCGCGACTGATTCCCCGACGGCCGTTTTCCTCCCGCTCCCGCTTTTCAACCTGACGCGCCAACTTGTCCAACGCCTTCAACCCATCGTGCAAGCGGGCAAAGAAGGGGTCGAACTGATTTCGCAAGCCGCGCTGGGCTTCATTTTGGGCTTCGATGGGTAAACGGCCGTTTTCCCCGTCCGTGTACGCGCCATATGCTGCTTGCAAATCGCCCCATCCTGCCCATTGGGTTGTTACGGTATTAACGGCCGTTTGTCCATCAGCATCCGTCAACACATCCGCCAACTGGGTCGCCATCGCCCCCTTTTGCGCCGCGCATTGCGCCAATCGCGCCATCCCCTGCCCGAAATAATCGTCCACCAATGCCGTAAACGCCGCCCGTTCCCCCTTGTGCAAGCGACTGATCATGCCGATATTGCCAATATGCGCGGCCGAAAATTCACGATGGGCGCGGTCAATCTGGGTGAAGATGTTACGCGCATCAATGAATAAAATGCCCTCCTCATCCCGTCGCCCCTTGTCAAAAAACCAGAGCGTGGCGGGCAGCGTCACCGTCCAAAACATATTGGATGGCAGCGTCAACATGCCATAAATAATCCCATCTTCGATCAACGCTTTGCGAATGTCCGCCTCGCTGTGCCGCGCATCAGAGGCGGAATTTGCCATCACCAACGCCGCACGGCCGTTTTCTTTCAACGATGATGCAAACAGATTGATCCATAAATAGTTGGCGTTCGGCACCGTCTCGTTGCCCGTCGCCTTCTTTCTGGCCTTGCTTTTGTTGCGCGGAATGCCGTAGCTGTTGAAGCGGCGGTCTTTTTCCACCAGTTGCAAATTGACATCATCCACATTGAACGGCGGATTGGCAAGCACATAATCAAAACGGCCGTAGCTGCCGTATGGGTCTTCGGAATAGGTGTTCGTCTGCGTCACTTCGCCGCGCAGCCCGTTGACGGCCAAATTCATCTTCGCCAGCTTCACCGTTTCGGCCGTTTTCTCCTGCCCATACACATACAGCGCGTCGGCCGCGTGCATCCCCATCTCCCGCGCCTCTCTGTGACTTTCCACAAAAACGGCCGATTGCACAAACATCCCCCCAGAACCGCACGCGGGGTCAAACACCGTGCCATGATGCGGCTCAATGATCTCCACCATCAGCCGCACCACCGAGCGCGGCGTGAAAAATTCACCGCCGCCCTGCCCTTCTGCCAGCGCAAAATTGCTCAAAAAGTATTCGTAAATCTGCCCAAACAGGTCGCCGTCCGCGTCGTCGGGGATGTTGGCAAAATTCTGCAACAGCCGATGCAGGATGGTTTTGTCGGTGCGCGTCAGCTTGAAGTATTCATCTTGTGGCAGCACGCCATCCAGTTCAGGTTTATGCTTTTCAATGCCCACCATCGCCTCTTTGATCGCTTTGGCAATATCCTTGTCTTCTGGCAGATGGAGCAAATAGCTGTACCGCGCCTCATCGGGCAAATAAAAGCCGCATTTGGCGATGGCGATCTGCGGGCGGCCTTTTTCACGGCGTGTCCCTTTGAATTTCTCGTACTCGGCGTTGATCGCCTCTTCAACTTTGCGGTATTTGTTGTCGGCAAATTTCAGGAAAATCAGCCCCATCACTGGGGTGGAGTATTCGCTGGATCGTAAATCAGAATTAGCGCGAAGGTCATCCGCGCTTTTCCAAAGAGTGGCTTGTAAATCTTTAAGTTCTTCTGGAGTCATAAGTTCATCCTTCCTAACATAGTCACAGAGTGGTTCACTCTCGCAGGAGTGAACCACTCTGTGACGGCCTCATTATGTGATGCGCGTAAGATACCAGAAAGGGGCAGGAATGACATTCAACACAAAAAATGAATATGCAATCGCCCTGTTAAACGGCTAGTACAGCTTGGCCTAAGTTCTTGGATGTTTTAAGCGCAGGGCATGGCAACGCCATGCCCCTACTGTACGGGTTTGGCGTTGCCAAACCCAACCTCCAAGAACTTCCGCCCGCGTGTACTAGGGCAATCGCACGAAGCGCGTCATCGGTTAAAAACCGATGCCTGATACGCAAAGCCCGCTGAAAGCGGGCTGTCCCCAACGCGCTTTCAGCGCGTTTCTTGTGTCAGACATTGGTTTTCAACCGATGGGTTTGAAAATACGCCTAAATTTCTGTTCATGCGATTGCCCTGGACAAACGGCCGTTTATCCCCCACCCCCATCAAAAATATGCTATCATTAACCCCG
>CAYSDT010000423.1:0-1214 GCA_964429835.1 uncultured Ardenticatenaceae bacterium
CCGCCCAATAATCTGTCCAAATCGGTGTAGCCTGTCGGCACACCGATCACATCGTTGCCGTCTAGCTTTTGTAACTCTTGCACACGGTCGTAATAGTCGCTGGCGATTTGCTTGATGGGGACGAGGTCGCGGGTGGTGCGCTCTTCGCTGATGCTGAACAGGGCGCGTTCGGCTTTATCGACAACGATGTCGATGTTTTCGGCTTCGTTGTATGCTAATTCGGCGATGGTTCCAGCCGCTGAAATCATACGGCGACGGAGGGCGGCTGCTTCAACTAAACGGCCGTATGAACGTGCATTAACCGATGTGGGAACGGCGTTGATGAGGCTGATGAGGAAGCCTTCACCGCCGATGCCTTCTAGCTGTTCGCGGCGGCGTAATTCGTCGGCCAGCGTCAGCAGGTCAAGCTGGTTGCCCCCTTCGCTCAGGGAAACAATCGCTTCGTAGACGCGCCGATTTTTACTACGATAGAACGCTTCGGGGCGCAAAAAGCTGGCAACTTCATAAATTGCGTCGGGATCGATGAGCAGTGAGCCGAGTATGGCCTCTTCTGCTTCAAGACTGTGAGGGGGGAGGCGGTCAAGTTCGCTCATAGAAGAGAGTGGCAAGTAGCAAGTGGCAAGTAACAAGCGTTACTTACCACTTTGTTTTTATTCGTCAAAATCGAGGGAATCCATGAAGTCGGCAAATGCGCCCATATCACCGCCGCCGTTGCCCTCGTCTCCAGATTCGGCTTTTTCTTCGTCTTCTTCCATGCCGAGTTCGGGATAAATGCCCGCTTCAAACATGACATCGGGGTCAATAAATATGGGGCAGATGGCGCGAACGGCAAGGGCGATGGCATCAGAGGAACGGCAATCTACTTCAATCAACTCTTCATTTTTGTCGATGAAGATGCTGGCGTAGAACACGCCTTCGCTTAATGCTTTAATGAGGACGTGAGAGATTGTGCCACCCATTTCAGTTACCATCTCTTTGAGCAGGTCGTGGGTGACGGGACGGGCAATTTTTACATCTTGCAGTTCAATGGTGATGGCATCTGCCTCACAAGGGCCGATCCAGATCGGCAACCGTCGTTCGCTGTCGATCTCTTTTAGGACGACGATGCGGTGTTGCGAAACGAGGCTGATTCGTATGCTGTCTATTACAACTTCAATCATGAGTTTACCTTTTGGGAAAAACGGCCGTTTTTCAACAACGACCCATCACTTCTT
>CAYSDT010000423.1:1314-3155 GCA_964429835.1 uncultured Ardenticatenaceae bacterium
TTATCTTGCTGATATTGTACACCACTATTTTAACTTGTCCTGAAACGATTTGCGGAATTTGCGTACTTTAGGATCGATCACAAAGCGGCAGTACGACTGGTTGCCATTGTCGCGGTAATAATTATCGTGATATTTTTCAGCGGGGTAGAAAGTTGGTAACGGTAGAATTTCAGTGACGATGGGGGTTGGATATAATGCCGCCGCGTCTGCTTTCGACGCTTCGGCCAACGCAATCTGCTTCTCATCGTGGCAAAAAATGACAGAGCGGTATTGCGTACCGACATCATTTCCCTGTCGATTAAGCGTGGTGGGATCATGGATTTGCCAAAAGATGGAAAACAGGTCGCCCAAGCGGATTGCGTCACTGTCAAAGGTGAGTTGGGTCACTTCGGCGTGGCCTGTTGTGCCAGTGCAAATGGCACGGTAGTTGGGATTTTCCATCTGTCCGCCTGCGTAGCCAGATTGCACTTTCTCCACACCGATAACATCTTGATAGACGGCTTCCAAGCACCAGAAACAGCCGCCGCCAAGTGTGATTTGTTGAGTTGCCATAGTTGCCTCCTATGATCAAAAAAGCGTTGCGGGAAGGCAACGCTTTTGGTTTAGTTGGGGGGGGGATTAACGGCCGTTTACGCCGTCGCCTTCGCAGGCTCTTTACCTGCTTTAGATTTGGAATCCTTCTTCGATTCAGTCGCAGAAGCCGTTTTCTCCGTCTTTCCATTGCTGCTGGGGGAATCGCCGTTCGCACTATCGCCGCTTGCCTTCGTTTTTCCCTTGCCCTTGCCATTTCGGTTATCGGTTACATAAAAGCCGCTTCCCTTGAACACAATGCCAACAGGGTTGACGACACGGCGTACATGCCCATGTTCACAATGGATACATTCCGTTAACGGCTCGTCAGTCATACGCTGCCGTTTTTCAAATTGATAACCGCAATCATTACAGCGATAAGTATATATTGGCATTTTTTACCTGTGTCTCTCTACAAAATTTATATCAGCCGCGCATTTTAGCGACCGTTGCCTGATTTGACAACCATATGCCAACTATGTTACAACCTTTTCATTAGATTTTAGTAAGTGTTTAACGAATAGAACTGACAGGTTTCACTATTAACTCGGTTTTGTACAAATGCCGCAAAAACCAGTCATCTCTATCCTAAAAAAGGAAGGTTGCAATGTCTATTGAAAAAACAGAAGCACGGATGAAAGCGAACATATGGAAGGCCATCGCCCAAAATAAGGTGGATTTAAGCTGTTTGGATAAAGAGACGCAGAACAGCTTGATTGAAACGGTGACGGCCGCTGCATTATTGGAATTAGACCACGATATTGATGAATCAATCGGCGATTCCCGACCCGACAGCAAAGCCCTTTTGGATGATGATAAGGAAGATATTTTATGGGAAGGACGGCCGTTTATGTCCATTTCCCGCTACTACATCATCACCGATGAGCGCATTCGCATTACCGAAGGTTTTTTGGGGAAAGCATACGAAAATGTCGAACTCGTGCGCGTTCAAGATGTTGATTACAGCCAAACGATGAGTGAGCGGATGCTCAAAATTGGGGATGTGAACATCCATAGCCATGATTCCAGCGACCCCATCATTGTCTTGGATAATGTGGCAAAACCAGAAGTTGTGTACGAAGTTTTGCGGCGGGCGATATTAGCGGCGCGTAAAAAACATAATTTCAGCTACCGCGAAGAGATGTAAAAAAACAGGTGCATCGCACTTCTGAAAGTGCGTTGCACCTGTTTTTTTATTCCAAAGCCAACTCTTCCAACGCATCCATATCCAATAACGACACCTTTTTTCGCCCAATACTAATCCAACCATC
>CAYSDT010000424.1:0-3143 GCA_964429835.1 uncultured Ardenticatenaceae bacterium
TTACAAACGGCCGTATTGATGAGATCATCAACGGCTTCATCTCCCAATCCATCGCCGCTTTGCCCATTTTTTTGGCAGAGCGTGGTATTAAACAGTAAATAAACGAAAACAGGTAACATCTCAATAACTTGGGGTAAAGACCTGACAGGTTTCATCAAGACCTCTTGTTTTACACGAGTATCTTTGAAAAACCTGTCAGGTCTCCCCGAAATATTGAGAAGATACGAAAACAGGAATATCCCATGAATATCGAAGGAACATACACATTTTCAGCCCCCCGTGATGTCGTTTGGCCGATGATGCTTGACCCTGATGTGTTGGCAAAGGCGATGCCCGGCTGCGAAAAATTGGAACAAACTGACGAAAATAGTTACAGCGGCATTCTTAATATCCGTGTAGGGCCAGTGCAGGGACGGTTCAATGGTTCGGTTGTCTTGTCGGATATTAATGCGCCAGAAGGGTACACGTTGGCATTGAAGGGCAACGGTGCGCCGGGTTTTGTCAATGGCACTGGCACGATGGAACTCATTGACGAGGGTGATTCCTGCACGGTGAAATACACGAGTGATGCACAGGTTGGCGGTCGATTGGCTGGTGTGGGGCAGCGGCTTTTGGAAACGTCTGCACGGGCGATTGTGCGCCAAAGTTTGGAGGCGATGGATCAGCAGATAAATGCAAAAATGCACCCTGAAATGGATGAAGAGGGAGATGTGGTGGAAACGGCCGTTTCTCCCCCCTCACAAACCGCCTTCGCCGTTGGTGTTGCCAAAAATATGCTGACTGAAATGATTCCGCCAGAGCAGCAGGAAAAAGCAAAAATTGCTGGCGCAGCCACTGTCGGCCTGTTCTTATTGGCGATGGTTTTATTTATTGTGCGGTTATCTGCCAAAGCACGGCGGCGGCGGTACGCGCATGAAATTGCCGATGTGCTGGAAGCGAGAGCGCGACGGTAAATTTGTCGTTGATTACAATCCCGTACAAAAAAAGCCCGCTAAAAGCGGGCTTTTTGTTTTTTGCGCTTGAGGATTGCGTTTAAGTTATTGATCCTTCCAGAAAGACGCACAACAGATCATCTTCAACATGGAGACGAACGGCCGTTATTTCCCCATCATACCCCACCGTTTGCAAATGAAGCGGCCAAGTGCTTTCGATTACAACGGACAAATCACTCAATTCGTTTTGCGCTAATTTTGTCGTTTGCATCGCTTTTAACGCCGTTTTCGCTTTCAAATCAAACCGTCGCGTTTTGTTTTCGACCTTCAAACTGCCTTTTTTCAAGGCAATATGCCCTCCTTCTTGGGGATCATTCATTAACACATATGCAAAATTTAGGAAGGCGATGATTGGTTTGTGGACATGCACCGTAAAAGCGATGTCGATCTCATCATCTTCGATGATGACATTCATTTTGGCGACATTGTGGACGATGCCGACATCAAATCCAGCCACCCGTTTTTGCGCGAAAATGGTATGCACCACATGGCGTAAAATAACACCAAAATCTTCGGCATTGATGCGCTCGTGGTACGTTCCATCTTGCAAACCGTGAATGATGCGGTCATCAACACCGCCAACGGGGTACAATTCATCCAGATTCGCTTCGATTTGTGCGCGTAATAGCGTCGTGTCGGTTTGCGTTGCGCTCATACAAAATTTTCCGTAGCTTTTCAATCAAACGAGTGTATTTATACCGTGTTCAATGGATTTGTCACCTTTAGAATGATCCCACTGAAAAAAGGTTATTTGACTACAAAAACTCAGTTTCTACAGTCGGGTAGATTGCGTTAACTTGATCAAGAAACTGAGTTTTTCAGTGGTTTTTAATGCTGTACTTGCGCTTTCATCTCTTTGGCGGCGAGGGCGTAGCCGCCGCTGGAGCCGTCGAGAAAGTGGACATGATTAGCGGCGTAATCAGAGATGAGGCAGGTCATTAACGCCCCTTTGCTGGCGTGGATGCCGTAAATGATTGTGCCATCTTGCCGCCATTTTTCCAGAAGATCGCGTAACTGCTGCCGCTGAACGGCCGTTCCTGACAACACCATCCGCAACACCTCATCAAACTTACGATAATCTGAATTGGCAATCAACATTTGCCGATACGCACCCCAATCGGTCGTTTCCGTCTGCACCCCACGCGCCATGAGATATTTGCCGAGCAGAACCAGCCCCCACAGCTTAAATTGGTATAAAATGCGCTTCCATTTGGGCTGAAATGCGGTGCGAATGACTGTTTCGCCGCCAAGTGTTTGCAGCGACAGGCTAAGCGATAGGTTTTCATCGCGGATGGGGTGATGGGTTTCTGGTTCTTGGCCGTAAATGTCGAGAATGCCTTGCGAAACGGCCGTATATATTTCCCTCTCGGCCGTGCTGTCTGCGTTGATTACTTTCACCAAAATGGCGACCGTTTCCTCGTATGGGCTGGGAATTTCGTTCCAGCGGCACTCAAATCCTTCAAAACTGCCATCAGGCGCGATGTCATCGGCGAGTAGATATGGATTGTCGGCAGCCTTGTCCTTAATCAAATCTTCTGCATAGGCCAGCCCATCGCCCAAGAACATTGCCTGTTGGTAATGGGGCGATGGCTGGTATTTGCCGACCATCACCTGATACCCTGCGGCGGCAATCTCGGCCATCGACACCATGCCGATGCGTAAATCGAGTTTGAAATCATCATGTGCCATCTTTCGGGTTGCGGCTAAGGCGGATTTAACGGCCGTTTTCCGTGAAGGCGGCACGCAAACCGTTGCCCCATCGCCGCCGAAGACGTAAGGGACGGGGATGGGATTGGTGGCATTCAGCAGTGCCATGATGGAAGCTGCACCCATCGCGTTGACCTGTTTATACTGCCCGTTCAAAATCGCTTGGGTTGAGCCGCGCACATCGGTGATGACGACGTACCAATCGGTTGGCAACGGGACGTAATGGGCGAAGTCAGCAAATGTGGCGAATTCACTAAAGCTGGCGAGGCGATCATAAAATTGTTCGGTCATAGGTTGGGGAAGGGGGTGTGGCGGTAGAAAATGGAAACAAAAAAACAGACCTGATTTTCAGGTCTGTTTCTTCTACAAGTTAATATGACGATGTGGGTATTATGCTTTGCTTTTGTTGTAAAAATAATAGCCAGCATAAATGATGGCGGCGGC
>CAYSDT010000425.1:0-3123 GCA_964429835.1 uncultured Ardenticatenaceae bacterium
AAATCTAGCGATGATTGGTTCATTCTCTTGGAATGAACCAATCTGGAGCGGGGAATGTTAGCTGTTTTTCAGAAAATAAAAACAGCTAACAATTCGTTAATTGTTAGCTGTTAGCTGTTACCTGTTCCGCCATCGCCACAACACCCCAACTGGATAGCCAATCATCTTAGCCACATCGCCCACCAAGCGAATGATGGGAATCATGCCGAACGCCCGCGCCCGCGAAGGTGGCCGCCAGCCCGTTGTGTCGGGCAAAAGCCGCTCGGCTGGCCGCTTGCTGTAGACCATCGCCCCCAGCCCCAGCCCAGCCCAGCCAATCGGCTTGTCATGCCAAACGGCATACAGCAGAGCGGGCAACGCCACCAGATAGGTGAGGTAGCGAATGGCGTGCCGTTTCGGCCATAGCCCCGCTTTGCCGTCCCCTTTGGCGTAGTTGTAGTATTGGCGCGAGTAGGCGCGTAAACCGCCGCGTGGACGGAAGTAAACAACGGCCGTTTTTACAAACACAAATGCGCCAAATTCATCGCGCAACGCGATGTCGTAAACCAAATCTTCACTAAAATCGAGCCATTCGGGGTAACCGCCCACCGTCGCCCACGCGCTTTTTAGAAAAGCGACGGAGCGACTGGATGGCAGAAAAGTGGCGGGGTCGATGTCTTCGAGCGCGGGCAACACCGTCGCCCCCATGACGACTTCAAAGTCGGTGAAGGGGTCGGCTTCAAACCAACCTGCGGAAACGGCCGTTTGTCCATTCTCAATCGGCGCGACCAACGCTTCCAGCCATGCAGGTGATAAAATCACACCCGCATCGGTGGCGGCGATGATGTCGCCCGTCGCCGCCTCAATCGCCCGATTACGCCCTGCGCTGATATTTGCGCCCGCCGCATCAATAATGCGTAGCGGCAGCCATTGCTGATATTCGGTCAGCAACTGCACGGTATGGTCGGTCGAACCGCCATCGCTGATCACGATTTCGTCGGGCATTCGGCTTTGCTCGATTAGGGAATCTAACAACGGCCGTAATGCCTCGCCTTCATTCTTTACGGTAACAATCACAGATATGTTCATCACCCTACAATAACCCTCCCCCCCCGCAAAAGGTACGATAATGATGGGGGGACACTGATTTCACAGATGAATATAATGCACCCCCCTAATCGTCAGTTAGTAGTCTCGCTCTCTTTTTGATATACTGCTGTCCAATTCAACGGTAATAATTAGTATGCAGGTGTTCCCACGCACCTGAAACACCACCAAACGATAAAATAGACAACATGGATGATGAAAAGGCTTTAATCGAACGCGCCAAAACTGATCAAGAGGCGTTCGGTGAACTATATACGCTGTATGTAGAGCGAATTTATAACTACGTCTATTACCGCACCAGCAACCACGCCGAAGCTGAAGATTTAACCGCCCGTGTTTTTGAACGTGCCATGAAACATATCGGCCGTTATGAAGATCGCGGCGTTCCATTTTCTGCATGGCTCTATCGCATCGCCCATAATTTAGTCGCTAATTGGCATCGTGATCGCAGTCGGCGACAAATTTTGTCGCTAGACAGCATCAGCCAATGGCATTTTCATGAAGATGGCCCCGAATTAGAGACACAATTAATTGAAGATAAAGAGACGTTGCTTGCCGCCATTCAACGGCTGCCCGCTGACCGCCGTGAACTGCTGATTATGAAATATGTGGAAAAACTGCCCAATGCTGAAATTGGCGACATCATGGGGCGCAGTGAAGGGGCGATTAAGTCGCTTTACCATCGCACATTGCTCTCTTTACGCAGCGATCTGAGCAAAGATGACGAACCTGAACCTAAGCGGCGTACCTTCTTCCGTCGGCGGGGTTAATATCTAGCGTAACCGTTGAACTGGAAACTTGTAATAAGGTCGCTCACGAAAAATAATTACCCATTTGTTATTACTGCGAAGGCAGGAATCCACACTCCCCAAGAAGATGGATTGCCGCCTACGCGGGAATGACATAATAAATTTTGGGGAATTTAAAATTGGTGAGTGATCTAAAATGGATACCTGTTTCTACAGGTATGACTTTATAATTTATTAAACGAGGTAAATATGTCAAAAATAGCAATTATCGTGGATAGCACCGCGTACATTCCGCAAGAGTTAGTCGAAAAACATAACTTATATGTCATTCCGTTGTCCGTAAATTGGAGCGGAGAGACGATGAAGGATAATGTGGACATCACTGCCGATCAATTTTATACACGGTTGCCACAAACGAAAGATATTCCCACCACATCACAGCCATCGGCGGGTGAATTTGTGGAAATTTTTGAAGAAGCGGCAAAAACGGCCGATTCTGCCATCGCCATCCTGATTTCTAATGAATTAAGCGGCACTGTCGCCTCCGCACAAGCAGCGATAGGCATGATGGAAGATTTTCCTGTCGAGGTGATTGATTCGCAAAACACATCAATGGCGTTGGGATTTTTGGCGTTGGAAGCGGCACGAGCGGCCGAAGCTGGCAAATCACAGGCTGAAATTGTGGAAATAGTGCGTGATACGATGGCACGGATAAGCATCGTATTTGTGGTGGGGTCGTTAGAGTATCTCCATCGTGGCGGGCGCATTGGCGGGGCATCCCGCTTATTTGGCTCGTTGCTGTCGATTAAACCAGTGTTGCATTTGGCAAACGGCCGTGTTGAACCATTAACCAAAGTGCGTACCAAGAAAAAGGCTGTCAAGCACATTCTGGATATGGCTGCTGAGGCGATGGCTGGCAAATCTAACGTGCGCGTTGCTGTTCTGCACGCTTCGGAAATGGCTGGTGCTGAGAAACTGAAAGCGGATGTGATCGCGCAAATCAATCCTATTGAAGTTGTTATTACGGATATTAGCCCCGTGATTGGCACGCACATCGGGCCAGGAACGCTTGGTTTGGCGTATTACGCTGATTAGATAGAGGGTAGAGATAGAGATAGAGATAGAGTCAAATAAATATAAATAAAAAAGGCCATCTCAGATGAGATGGCCTTTTTTTATGCCTCATCAATCAACCAGTGCAACTCGTCGCCGTTGAATATGTAGGATTGACGGCAGAATTGACAATCAATTTCAGCTTCCCCTTCCGAGTCCAGTAATTCCTGTAAAC
>CAYSDT010000426.1:0-3116 GCA_964429835.1 uncultured Ardenticatenaceae bacterium
AACCCATCCACATAACTGTCGATGTACTGCTGGGTGATCTGCTGGGCAAACGGCCGATAGCCCGCCTCAACCAACGCATCCACATGCGGCCGAAAATCGCGTAACGTCAACGTCACCACCCCCGCCGCATCCGTCAACACCCCCCACGCCAAATCTTTCTTCTCATTATCATCTTTAGCCGTGATGAAACGGGTCAATGTGCTGCCCGGCACAACCCGTCCCACATTGGAGAACACCTCGCGCCCTTTGATGAGGTCGTTGAGCAGGTCAAAGCGATTGGGAACAGCATCCAGCAATCGTTGTATCGGCGTGGGGATGTTGGCTAACATCCGAATCGAACCCGAACTCGCACTTTCACCATCAATGCCAATCTGCTTGGCGCGGCTTAACACCTGCCCAAACCCGCCCAGCGCGGCCAGATAAGCGCGTTGAAGCTGGTCAAATTCAGCATACGCCGCCTCCCGTTCCTGCCCTGAACCCTGTTTGTACGTTTCCAGCGCGGCCAATGCCCGTTCGTGCAAACCGATGAGGTCAAGCTCGCCCAGTGGCACTTCAAAAACCATCGGGAAGAGCCGTTCACGCGGCACTTGACGCGAGCCGTCTATGGGAATGAAGATGGCTGGATTGCTGCTGGGCGGCTGGGTGAGCATTTTTCTTGTGAGAGAAACGGCCGTTTCTGTGTGTCTCTTCGTCTCAATCCGATCAAGCTCGGCCAAAAGCGGGGGCGATGGTTCATACGTCAGCGCATGAATCGCGCGATAGAGGACGAACAGGTCGTTAATCGTCAGTTGAACCAAATCGTTGCGCTGTTTGAACAGCTTGCGCGTCGCCACCGCTCGCTTGAGATTGATGCGTCTGTTTTCCGCGCTTACTTCCCGCGCCACACGCGCCGCTTGCCGAATAAATCGCTGATCTGTCGAACCAATCGGCATCGACAGCGGCTTGATGATTTGCGTCGGCACAACGGGCGCGGGCAGTTGATGCAGATAGCTGCCCCACGAGGTCGCCTCCTGCGTCATCATCTCCGCCAACGCCGTCCCCCACGCGCCATCAAAAAAGATGTGCGATTGGTCAAAGGCAACGGTCTTGCCCGTATCAAAAATGGTGAGGGCGTGATCGCCCACGCCGCGCTCTGCTTGTCGAATGTCAGCTAACGGCCGTTTTTCCCCCAATTGATCGCCGTTAATAATGATGGGCGCGTAACGCAACTCCTCAAGCGATTGGGCAAGGGTTGCGTTTGTGTTTCGCCGAAAATCGGCAAATGTGGCGCGTTTCATGGTGGCAAGCGTGCTGATTTTGACCGACGATGCCCCCGTATGCACACTCAGAATGCCAGCTATCTGTTGGCGTATCTCTTCTAAATCGGCGGAAGAACGGCCGTTTTCCCCACATGCCGACAATAAATAGTAACGCCCCTGATAAATCAACCCGATTTTCGCCGCACTGAATGGGTATGGTTGACGGGTTTCGCCGTACTTGCCCGGCTCAAGATACGCCAACATGCTCATCTGCCGCTTGTACGCATCCAATTCTGGCTTTAACGCCTGAATCCGCGCCACCCATTCCTGATACGCTTCCATGCTGAGTTGGCGGGTGTTGTCGGCCAAAAATTCGTCAAATTTAACGCGGCGGTACGTCGCGTAATTGTGATGGGGATCGGCATCGTGACCGCGCCCAAACGGCCGTTTTTTCCCCCATTGCCGATATAAATCGGCATAATGAGCCGCGTCTGGCTGCTCGGCGGTCACGTCGGCCAGCAGGGCGGTGTACACCCGTTCGCGCCACTCGTTGGCTAATAAATCGGGGTATTGATGGAGGATGGAAACGGCCGTTACTGCCCACGCCGTCAATCGATCCACCTGTGACAACGCGATATTATGCTTGTTCAGCAGCGTGTCAAACCCATGCGTCTCACTCGTGTGTCGGGCGGTGTCTTCACGCAGGGCGTACTCCACATAAAATTGCCACAATCCCTCTGGAAATGAATCATTGGGGTCTTTGCCAGCCAGTTGTAATAAATTCTGATACCCCCAAATGATGGCCGCTGGGCCAGCAAAAAACGCGCCGTAAACCGCTTTGTCCAAAGCCGATTCCACTCCTTTGAACAGCAGATTGACATCGCGTCTGACAATTTTTTGCGGGGGGCGACGGCCGCTTAATCGTGCCAATCCGTTCAAAATGACACCTGGCACATTGCCCGCTGGGGCAACACGGGCGACGGCATCTACCATCCCCTCAATTTCCGGTAACGAAAGTTGCGATAAATTCTGCACCAAAAACGATTGGGCAATCGTATTCAGGTTATTGGCGGTTTTGACTGAGGCTTCTTTGTAATTATTCATGATTCTTCAAACCAGTTTTCAACAGTCAGCCCATCGAAATCGGCAAAATCAGCCACATTACGGGTGACAAGAATCATGTTATTTGTAGCCGCAACTGCCGCAATTTGCCCATCAGAAAAGGAGGGCGTGCGACCGATTTTCATCAATCGCGCCCGTTCAATCGCGTGCCATTCAGCCGCCATCTGGTTGTAGGGCAGCATTTCAACTCTATTTAGCAAGTTCTGATACAAGAAATTTTCAAGGGCAGTTCGCCGTTTTGAGACGGGTAAATACATGGCTCCCACCAACAGTTCATGCCAACTGATGGTCGAAATAGTGATCTCACTCGCATGTGATTCCCATAGCATTCGCACCGTTGCATTCGGATGCGGGCGCATCAATTCCGAAACGATATTGGTGTCAACAAGATAAGTTATAGCCATACGTTCACCTCCCGCCCTGGTGATTGATCTCGTATGTCAGCAAAGGGGTCAAATTCATCTTCCCAATCATCCACCTGCCATTTATCCCGCCATTCCATGTACGACTGCCAAAAATCTGTTTGCGGCTGATGATCTGCTAGCCGATTGTACTCATTCATCGACAAAATCACGGCAACGGGATGACCGCGACGGGTGACTTGCATAAGTTCTTGCTCTTGTTCTGCTCGCCGAATGAGCGTTGTAAATTGATTACGCGCTTCGGCGATGGAATATGTTGCTGTTGTCATCATAAGTTCTCCTTTATAGCCATCTATATGGCTATTTTACAATGGGGAAACGGCCGTTGTCAAAT
>CAYSDT010000427.1:0-3110 GCA_964429835.1 uncultured Ardenticatenaceae bacterium
TGTAGGGGCGGTTCGCGAACCGCCCCTACTGGAGAGAAATATAAAAAACGCCAGATCCAGTAAGTTAGCAATAGGCATAAAGGCTTCAGTCAATTTTCTTGCTAAAACTTACCGCCTAAAGGCTCGACTCCGACCCGTTGTCACATACTCGCCACTCGCTACTCGCTTACCCTATTTCATCCAACACCGTCTGATACAACGTCTCTGCCCGCAAATCTTCCAGCGTATAGCACGGGGCTTCCAGATGATCGGCTAACTGTTGTGCAAATCCTTGATCAAACGCTGCATGTTCCATATTGATGACCACCGAGCGCACATTTGCCTCCAAAATCAGCGTTGACAATTGGTGCGCCTCCTCTTGCGGCGGCAGATTGCTGATGCTGACATTGCCAGCCCCATCCGTCAACAAAATAAATAGTTGCTGCACCTCTGGATGGGTGTACGACTCCTGCCGAAACACATCATACGCCATCGACAACCCCGCCGACAGCGGCGTTTTGCCGCCGATGGCAACATCTGCCAACGCATCCTTCGCCATCATCACCGAACTGGTCGGTTTCAGCACCAGATGGGCATCATTCTTATTGAACACGATAAGACCAACACGGTCGCGTCGCTGGTAAGCGTCGGTCAACAGCGACATGATCGCCCCTTTTGTCGCTTCCATCCGTTCAGAAACGGCCATGCTCCAACTGGCATCGACGGCAAACAAAATAAGGTTTGCCGAGCGGCGCACGCGCACTTTTTCGCGCAAATCATCCTTTGTCAGGGCGAGGGCGAGCTTGGAGCGGTCGCGTTGCCGTTGGTACGGCGCGGCGGCGCGAATGGTGGCATCGAATGCCAAATCGGTGACTTTATCTTTGCGCGGAATGCGCGACTGGATGTAATGACCACGTTTGCGGTCGGTTTTGGTTTGGGAACGCCGCCCAGCCGTTTTACGGGTCAGGCGGTCGAGTTGGGTGTCGAGGCGGCGGGCGGAAAATTCTTGTTTGGAAGCCACTTTTTGGCCGCCTTCCCACCAATGCCCTTCCTGCGCCTCTTGCGGAACGGTTTGGGGGCCGGCATCCGTCTGTGCGGTGTCCGCTCCCTCATCTGTATCCGAATCTATAGCTTTTTTTTTTCACTGCCACTTTCTGACTGGCTGTCATCGTCCATCTCTGCGTCGCCATCGGCTCCGATTTCTTGTTGCACATCGTCTAATTTTTCGCTTAGACTGTCGGCGGTGATGGCTTGGTTTTGAAACGGCCGTCCCTTAACACGATGTGGTAATGCCAGTTCGGCCGCCAAAATAATATCATCATCGGTGATGTGGTCGCGCCCTTGAAAGGCTGCATGCGCTTGTGCGCCGCGTAAAATGACCAAATCAGCGCGATGGCCGTCCACATTCATCGAAGCCGTCAATCCAGCGATGGAAACGAGATTGCGGCGGGTGTATGTCACCCCGTTCACCAGTTCACGGGCGCGTGAAATCTGGTCAGATAACGCTTGCTCTTGCGCCGCCCATTCGGCCGTGAAACCATCCTGATCAATCTCGAAAGCGATGCGCCGCTCCATAATTTGGACGCGCTGGTTTGTGTTTGCCAAGCCGCTGATGTGGGTGGAAAAGGCGAAGCGATCAAGCAGTTGTGGGCGCAAATCACCCTCTTCGGGATTCATCGTACCGACCAACACAAAGCGGGCGGGATGGGTGAAGCTGATGCCCTCACGTTCGACGACGTTTACGCCCATCGCCGCTGAATCGAGCAGTAAATCGACGACGTGATCATCCAGCAGGTTGACTTCATCGACGTAAAGCAGGCCGCGATTAGCGGAGGCGAGTACGCCAGCTTCAAAATGCTTTTCGCCGCGCTGGATCGCCTTTTCGATGTCCAATGTGCCGACAACGCGGTCTTCTGTCGCGCTGACGGGCAGATCGACGAATGGAGTCTTACGGCTGATCGCTTCGATTTTGCCATCGGCGTGGCGTTCACGACATTCATCGCACCAGGTGTGCGGGCGGTTGGGGTCGCAACCGAAGCGGCAATCGGCGACGACGCTGATGTCGGGTAACAGGGCGGCAAGGCCGCGTGCGGCGGTGGATTTGGCGGTTCCGCGTTCGCCGCGAATGAGTACGCCGCCGATGCGGGGGCTGACGGCATTCAAAATGAGGGCGCGTTTCATGCGCTCTTGTCCAACGATGGCGGTAAATGGGAAAATTGCTCTGCGTGCCATAGGTTCTCCGAAAATGGGACTGGGGATCGGTACTGTCTCCAGTCGTGTTTGTTTTTTATAGTGCGGGGATTATAGTGGAAGGGGGGAGAGGGGCAAGATGTTTCTGCCTCTCGATCTTCATTATGCTATAATTCGCCTATGATTGTTCAAAATCCACATGATCGCTTTTTTCGTGAAAGTTTCAGCCGCCCTGAAATCGTTCGCAGCTATTTGGAAGAGTACCTCCCCGCCGAATTAAACGGCTTGCTCAATTTAGACGAGTTGATTCTGCAAGATAGCTCTTTCATTGATGAGACCATGCAGAAGCATCAGACTGATTTGCTTTACGCCGTGCGCCTTACGACTGGCGAAAAGGCGTTTGTCTACTTCCTTTTTGAACACAAAAGTTATCCAGACCCATTGGTTGGTCTTCAGCTTTTGCGTTACATGGTGCGTTTTTGGGAACGGCAGATAAAAGAGGGAACGGCTTTGTCACCCATCATCCCATTGGTTATTTATCATGGTGAAAAGGCGTGGCGCACACCGACTGAATTTCTTGATTTATTGGATGCACCAGAGGCGTTACGGCCGTTTTTACCAGACTTTCGTTATCATCTTACCGATTTTTCGTGGTTATCTGATGAGACAATTCGGGGAACGGTGTGGCTGCGTGTGACAACGGCCGTTTTGCGTGCCGTTCGTAATCCTCATCTGGGAGATGAACTGGAAGATTTGATTGCGCTTATGTTTGAATTAGATCAACAGCAAACAGGACTGGAATATATCCGCACAATTTTGTATTATTTAAGCAAGGCAACGGATCGAGTGGATCGAGAAGATTTGAAGAAGGCGTTATTGAGTCAAGGTGAGCAAGGAGAAAATGTGATGGCGACTATTGCACAGGAATATATTCAAGAAGG
>CAYSDT010000428.1:0-3105 GCA_964429835.1 uncultured Ardenticatenaceae bacterium
CTACCCATCACCCGCATGACCCTGTACAAGCACGGCGTTGGCTTTTTTGAACGCCGCGCCACGATTTCGGGCGAAGAAGTCGCCCTTTCCTTCCGCGTGGAGGAGATGAACGACATTTTGAAGAGCCTAACGGCCGTTGATTGGGCAGACGGTCAGGTGTTAGGCATCGACTACGCCACGCCGCAAAGCCGCGCCGAACAGTTGGCGGGCTGCTCCATCGCCCTCGACGGCCGTCGTTCTTTGCGCGATTTATTGATTAGTTTACGCGGCCGTTCTGTGAAATTACTGCTTGATCAGGACGAAACGGCCGTTGGTACACTAATCGGCCTTGACGAAAGCGATCCCAGTCGCCCGATGGCGAAATCGCTCGTTTCCGTGCTGGTGGATGAAGCGCAAACGGCCGTTCACCCTCTCAAACGTGTGCGCGGCGTGGAAATTCTCGATGAGCGCGGCGCGGCCGACCTGCGGTTCTTCTTGCAAGTGTCGCTGGCGCAGGAAAATTACCGCCAAGTGACGATCCGCCTGACACCTGGCGAACATGATCTGTCCGTCAGTTACATCGCCCCTGCGCCGACGTGGCGCGTCAGCTACCGCTTCGTGACGATGGGCGGTGATGGGGACGAGAAGCGCGGACTGTTGCAGGGCTGGGGCATTTTTGACAACCGCTTAGAGGAAGATTTGGACGGTATTTCCCTCTCGCTCACGGCCGGGATGCCGATTTCCTTCGTTTACGACCTGTACACGCCCTTCACCCCCGAACGGCCGTTAATCCAAGAAGAAAGCCGCGCCGTCGCCGCCCCTGTGGACTTTGCAGGAGCCACCCGCGGAGGGGATATGATGAAGGGAATGATGGCGATGTCCGAGCCACCCTCCCCTGCGCCGATGGCAAAACGCAGTCGGTCACGCAAAATGAGCGCGGCGGCGATGGAACGGTCAACGGCCGTTAACACCTCAAGTCCCGATTTAGGCGAGCTATTCCAATACAACATCGCCACCCCTGTCAGCGTCGGGCGCGGCCAATCGGCGATGGTTCCCATCCTTTCCACCACCCTGCCCTACCGCAAAGAGCTGTTGTACAACGGCCGTAAACACCCCCAACACCCCATCGCCACCCTGCGACTGGACAATAAAACCGCCCTCACCCTTGAACGCGGCCCCGTCACCGTCATCGACGACGGCGAATATGTCGGCGAGGCTGTGCTGCCATTCACGGGCGATGGGGCCGAGTTCAACATCCCTTACGCGGTGGAATTGGGGGTGATGGTACGCGAGGAAAACGGTTCACGGCGCGAATTGCACGGGGTTAATTTCAAAGACAGCTACCTGCTGATCGAGGAGTGGCTGGTAGAGTGGGTGACGTATCGGGTTGAAAACAAAACGGCCGTCGCACAAACCATCCTGTTAGAACAGCCGCGTCAACACGGTTACGACCTGTTCGACAGCCCCAAACCCGCCGAAACAACGGGCGATCAGTATCGCTTTGAGGTAGAAGCTGTTGCCAAAACGGAAACCCCGCTTACCGTGAAGTCCCGTCGCCTGATGAGCCGTCGGGAAGAGATACGCAACCAGAATTACGCCACCATCGGCCGTTATTTGAAAGATGGCTTGCTTGACCGTTCCGCCCATGACAAAATCGCTGAACTGCTCGGCCTATGGCAGAAAATCGCCGATTACAACCGTGAATTAAGCAAAATTGAAGCCAAGCGTAAGAAAATCTACAAGGCGCAGACACAGATTCAGGGCAATATGAAGGCGTTGGGCAGCAGCGGCAAGGAAGGTGGCTTGCGGGCGCAATATGTGGATAAACTGGCGGCGACGGAGAAGCAGTTGCAATCGCTGGCGGGTGAAGAAGCCCGTTTGCAAGCGGAAATCAAGAAAGTGGAGGCGATGGTTAAGAAGAAGCTGAAATAGGTACAGAAATAAGTGCATCGCGCCTGCAAGGTGCGTTGCACTTATTTCTGTAGAAACAAAAGCCCGACTTTTAAAGAACTTCGGTTCTCAAAGTCGGGCTTTTTTATTACCTAAGTGTCAACCACGGTTGACACTTCGTAGGTGTTCAAGAACGATGGGCAGATCGTGTGCAGGTTTGCCGATTAGGGTGGATGGTTCCACACGGCAGTTTTCTGCATGAAAATGATGTGGAAACGAAGTCAGCGATGGGAAATGCTCTTTATTATCCCATCGCATGAGGGGCGTGTCGCCATCCACCAGTTGATAAGCATAATCCAGATGATCGCCGTTGCAATAAAAGCGTACTTGTAACATATTATCGCCATCTGCCATTGTTGCCCGCACTTTGATGATAAATTGGCTGTTTGAGTATGATTTTGTAGAAACGATACTCACGGCACTGCACAGAGAGGAGTTTTGCAACGTTGTCATCACAAAATTTAGTAATTGTGGAAGGGTGTTCACAAACCAGCCTCAATCCGCAACCCTAGCCAACTGGCTTGCATTTCGCGTGCGACTTTCCAATCCAGTGAATCATCTTCTTCGTGCATGATGGCCTGATTGAGTGCCTTTGTCGGGCGGCGCATCAATTCATCGGCACGCAGTTGCAAATACGTTTCAAATTGCTCGTAGCTCATGCCATAACGGGATTGCAATGTGTCAATAGTCTGCTGGTACTCTTGAATTTGACCCACGATATAGGTACGAGCCATCTCAGCAATCGCTCCTTCTTGATTCGTAAAAATACCACGCTGTATAAACGGCTTAATGATGGTTGATGTGGTTCGTGTTGCGTAAGCAACAGCAGGTTCTCGTATACTATTTTCGTCACTCATAATCAGCCTTCCTGTGGATGGGTTACAATATATTCCGCCAACGCTTCATTGATGCGCGTCTGCCACCCTTGCCCAGAAGATTGGAAATAGGTCAATACATCTTGATCAAAGCGAATGGTGGTTGATATTTTACGTTTTTCTTTACGCGGCCGTCCGCGAGAGCGCGTGTAGGCGGCGACAATTTCTGGCACGACCTCATCCGCTGGGCGCATTTCAGCAAAATCTACGGCCGTTAATTCCCGTACTTCCCCTTCTTCATCAGTCAATGGTTGCTTGTTCATAATAATTTTATTGTAGTAACAATACTTATGAAGTCAAG
>CAYSDT010000429.1:0-3105 GCA_964429835.1 uncultured Ardenticatenaceae bacterium
GAAACGGGGGTTGGAAAATCCACTCTGGTACAAAGTTATGCTGATACCCAACCCCGCTATGAGACAGAAATGGGTACAAAAGTCCCCATTTTGTATGTAGAAACGCCCCACCCTATCACGGTCAAAGGTATGACGTCAGCCCTGCTGGATGCATTGCGTGACCCACGCGCATTCAGAGGAACACAGCCAGAGATGAACGCACGGCTACAAGGATTTCTGGCTGATTGCGCTGTGCAGTTGGTAATCTTGGATGATTTTCACCACCTGATTGATAAAAAGACGAACCGCATTTTGCGTGATGTATCCGAATGGCTCAAGGTGCTGATTAAAAACACGGGCATTGTGTATCTGGTGGTGGGATTAGAAGGGGAAGTGGAGCAGATTCTCAAGACAAATCCGCAGTTGTCGCGTTTGTTCGTGCGGGAGTATTTGCAACCTTTTGTATGGGATATGAGCGACCCGACGACAGTCGAAGATTTCGCTAGGTTGATGGCCTATATCCAATCCACATTGGGGATTCAATTGACTGGTGAGATGGCGCAACCAGAGTTGTTGTTCCGTATCCATTACGCCACGGCAGGGGTGATGAGCAATCTCATGAACTTGTTGAGAAAAGCACGCCGCATCCAAAGGCATCAGGGGAAAACTGGGTCGCCATTAACGTTGGAAACATTATCCCTGGCTTATCGGGAACGCTTGCAAGCTCATGTAGAACGACCTGATCCCTTCGGAAAAGTTGAAAAACAGAGCTTGGTGCAATCTATCTCCAAGAGTGATGATGGTGACACTGATGGCATGGGAAACCAGTCGCGTGCAAATCGACCGAACGAGCCTTCCATCATGGCGACATTGACGGCAAAATAGGAAAGATGTACAGAAAAAGTACTGGCTAAAATGACATCGACGGCGATACCAGTTATTCGGCCGCTTGTGAATCGTCGACCCTTCTTACCAGATGAGTCGCTATCATCGCTATTCGTCCGCTTGCAAAAGGTCAACTATTATGTGGGCAAGTCAGTTATCGTGGCCATTTGCCAGTCATACATGAAGGAGGCTGATAATCTGTATCTGCCAGTGAGCGCGAATACATTTCGGATTTTGGCTGAGGTAACTCGCCTTCCCATCCATGACCTCTACAGAGCCACGTTTCACCGCTATGCAACTGCATTTATTCTGCCAGGAGATGAGGCTAAAACTATCCCGCTGCCTTCAGGGGAACAAATACCCCTATCATCTCGATATAGTTGGCAACATTTCAGGTTGCCTCCTGATGATGCCCAGTATTGTCCGCGTTGCTTGGTTGAAGGCGGTTACCACCAGTCTAGCTGGCTAAACCTGCTGATTTCAGTGTGTCCGAAACATTGTTGTTTACTGCAACGGCGATGCCCTATCTGTTCGGGGAGATTGTCCGTAGAAAATATTGTTGACGGAGAATGTAAGGCGTGCCGTTTTAGCCTAGCGGCAACGCCAGCCATAGATGTAGGGAGCGATACATGGGGTCTTTTCACACAACTGCTGATGCAGTCGTGGTTAGGAAATGTGCCTGTGCCAGAAGCATCCTCAAACGCAAAGTTGCCGGAACAACCAAATTCCGTACTTCTGGAGTTACTGTGGGGATTAAGCCGTGCCGTCATGCAAATGCCCGATGAAGAGATATGGCACACACCATCGCTCTTGCCACAACCCCTTCGCCCAAGTGATAAGGGACGGCAGTTACCATCTCAAGTTTATGCGCTCTATGCTTCGACCCTGAAGGTCATTACCAACTGGCCGCACAACTTCTACCAGTTTCTGGATGCTTATCGTCATCACATTGGCGATGAGACGGGGCAGATTATGGCAGATTTTTCTTCTCTTTACGCCTATTGGCTGGAAAAGCGATGGAAACGGCCTGACTTTGCCTTCGTTCATGAGGCTTTTGAAGATTACCTTGTGACTCGTTACCCGCTGTCACGTTCCATCATCCGCATGGAACGATACCAACAGAGCCAATCTTTTCGTGACCGTTTCCCCTATTTAACCGAAGCCGAAGCAGCCAGTCTGTTAAATGTTGATCTGGAAACCGTGCAGAGACTAGTCGAGATAGGTACGCTGGTGGACTTTGAATGCGGGGAAAACTTGCGTCTTCATTGGCATAAACGTCTGCGGTTGGTGCGTCGTATTGAACTGGAGACGTTGCAACAGCAGTGGCAGGCAGGTATTGCCTTATCCGAAGTATCCCAATTGTTGAACGTTTCTGAAGAAATGGTGCTTGATCTCGTGTATGCTGGTTTGCTGACGGAAGTAGAGCCTGCGGTTGTTGATGATGGAGACGTAGGGTTGCGAATTGACACGCTTTCTTTCAGCGTTTTGACTGGCAAACTGCGTCGCTATCCACCCATGTTCTATAATGAGCCTGATTTTCTCCCTTTAACGCAGGCAACTCAGCTTCTGGAAAAACATGGCTACGATGTGGTACAGGTCATTCAACATGTCGTGTCGGGTGACTTGAAAACTGTTTGGCTAACTCATGACCTACATGATTTACAAATTAGTAAAGCTAGCCTTGAGGCTTTGTTGGTGCAGGTATAATTTCAAGGATAACTATCCTCCTCAAGGCTGATTTTCATTTCGACATGCGAACGCCATTGCCATTATTTACGGGACGGCTGCCACTTTTTATGGGATGGCTGCCATTATTTACGGGATACTACAGGATAAATGCCGATGGTGGCATCGTAGATTATGGGTATGATGGCTTCAATCTGACCAGCGTCAATCAGTCGGGGATATTAACCTTAACTGTCGAATATGAAGCAACAGGTGAAATTTCACGATTAGCCAATGGCGGCGGCAATGCCCTGGTTTTGGCATATGACGACGACGGCAATATCAGCGACGTTGCCGATGGCAGCGGCCGCAATACCCATTATGAGTATGACGGCATCGGCCAAATTAAAGAGCGGATCGATGCTGAGGAGAATCCGGTAAACATCGCCTACGACAATGCTGGTTCGGTGACAGAAATTACAGACAGCAACGCCTTGACCATCACCTACACCTATGACAGTGAAGGGCGGGTCAAAACCCGCGCAGACAGGCTCGGCTACACGACCGTCTACACCT
>CAYSDT010000430.1:0-3101 GCA_964429835.1 uncultured Ardenticatenaceae bacterium
CGCGCTCACTGACGTAAACATCGGCTAATGGAAAATAAGCGGCCGTTGCCGATCTGGTAACGCTGGCAGAATCAATACCGATCAATTTGAGAAAGAACAACTCAACGTCCCACGTTGCTGTCAACGCATATTCGCGAGCATTTAACGGTGTCAAGTCGGTGGCACTTTCAAGGGAAAGTGTTGTGGAGATGGGGACACCATTTGCATGAAGAAATTGTACAGCAACAGTGTCGGCAGCATCTTGACCGCCGCCGCTTAATTCAGAAACGCCAGCTAACACGGCAGCATCTACGGCCGATTGCAACTTTGCACTCCGCGCCATCCAAAAGCCAAGATCGACAGCCATGCCGACAAAAGCGAGTAAACCGATCAGCACAAAGGCGATTAATACCATGCTTTGCCCTTGTTCGTTTCTACTTGTGTGACCAGTGGTCAGAAAAGATTTTCTGTTCATACTGTACCTCTATGATGTATGGGAATGAGGATTTATTCAATCCTCATCCCCATACATTACCATTAGATTTTTTAGGGGGTGGTCATCGTTTCGACCACTCATGGATTCTCGCGTAAGCGGGAATGACAATGGACAAAGTGATGACTATCTCCTAACATTGTTTTTGAGTAACATCTCAATAACTTGGGGTAAAGACCTGACAGGTTTCATTAACACCTTTCGTTTTACACGAGTGTTGCCGATAAACCTGTCAGGTCTCCTCCGAAATATTGAGATGTTACGTTTTTGATTATTATTGCCCGCAAGAATCATCAAAACGAATGAATTCAGCTAATATCCAAGAATCATTACCAGTGATGTTGTGACCGTGTAGGCGGAAGATGGCGTAACGGCTGATTTGATATTGGTTATTACTTCCTGTTCCGTCATAATTGTTCCAAATAAGCAGCCGTAAGGTGCGCCCTTGTGTGATGTGTTCATCCAGAACATCACGCACACCACTGGAGTTCATGTTACCTGTTGCAGATGCAACCCAATCACCAATGTGCATTTCACGGTCGGTTGGGTCATCTGGTTCAGCATAGCCCCAGAATTTTTCACCATTCACACCTGATGATTGACAAGATGGATTCTGGGTGTTGCAAGGCGGATCATAATTTGTGCTATTCCCTGGCCATGCCAAGCTTGCTATCAGATTGGGCGAGTTGCCGTTTAATCCGTCATTCCATTTTAACCAGCCAAAATTACCAGAGCCAGACCCGTTATGAATTTTGAAGACATCTCCCTCGCTTGCATCGGCTAAAGCGACATCATCTTCGTGATAAATAAATTGTTCATACATTGGTGGCGATGCGCTATTGAATTCGCTTAAATCAGGATAGGGATTATTTAATCCTTTGCTTGGATCGGTAACCGAGCGAATACCTTCGTGAACGGCAATGGGAAACGCATCACAACCACCAGTGACCACTTGATCAACACCGATGAAACGCATGATGGCTAAATCATGGACGGAATTAAAGCCGGTAAGGCTTGCTATTGCATCTAATCCCAGAATTGATTCGACATCATGCTGAATGTAGGTGCCAACAAAACGCAGATCAGAGGCGCTGGAGACCAGCGTTTGCCCAGACTTGTTTTTTTGTAACTGTTCAAGAACTTCTATTTGAATATCTGATTCGACTACCTCGCTGAATGCCTGCGTGTGGGCAAGTCCATAGGTGTGTTCAAATTCCCATGTGTTGGGAACAAATCCATTTCCATCGGCGTTGATTGTGCCGCGCACTGTCCAGATGTCCCATCGCTCTTGATCCATATCAAGTGTTTGGGTGATGGTATTGAGGGCGACGGTGGTGATGCCGACATTTTCGCCACCGTTGGCACCAAAACGAGCCGATGTACGGGCGGCTTCGGTGACACGATTTTTTGTGATGATGAGTTGGCTAACTTCGACAACCCCAGCCAAAATGATTAAGAATATGGGGAAAAACAGGGCTACTTCGACTAAACTTTGGCCTTTTTCCCGTTTGATGGGTTTGAGGTTCATTAGGTTCTCCTGTAGGCATTAGTGAGGTGCCTGCGAAAATTAGGGTGTTAAAACGACAGGGACGCTTTCCCCTGTAGTGGCGTTGACCTTTAGCTGGAAGGCGTTGCCTGTATTTGCTGAAAATATGATCATATTCCATTCAATATAATCGTCAGGATTATCGGTGCTGAATGTAAATGTTGTTGTTGTTACGCCTTCCCGTTGAATGAAGGCGCGTGCGCCTTCGTCTAAAAAGCGTTGCATTGCCTGATTGCTGTCAATTTCCCAACTTCCCGCGCTGATCAGTGGGGTGATGGTTGGCTGGTATGCGCTTTCGGTGATGTAGGAGACATCGCCATCGGCAACGGCGTAAACGGCCGTTTTTCCCGTAGATGGTGAATAAAAGCCGAACAACCATGTTGTACGCCCGTCTTCTAACTGTGTTAGTCCAGAACCATGCGGCCAGTCGGCTGATGCGCTGAGAAGAACGGCATCGGGTTGGTCAGCAACGGCCGTTTGTTGTGCGGCTGCATAGGCGAATTGTGCCGTTTCCCCTTCATATACCGATGTTGGGGCAACTTCCAGTGGATCTATCTCCAATTCCAATTCCACTTCTGTTACCAGTTCAGGAACGGCCGTTGGCACAGTCGGCCGAAACCAAAGCATCAACGAAATGGCCGCCACCACCAGCAGTAAAACTGCTAACAAAATACCGAGAATCCATTCTAAACGAGACATAATTTCCTATATGTTACACACGCCCTATTTCAAAATAATGGGCAGATAAATGGAAGCGGCGCGGGAGAAGTGAGCTGTACATTCCATATCTGATGCCATCAACACTTCCCCGTCTGCACAACCCGTATCGCCAGTGAACCCTTCAAATTTGGAACCATCAGCGGCCGTTGGGTACATAAAGACAGTCGTTGGTATTAATCCATTTTCTGGATGTACTGACTCTACATCAAACGCACGGGTGCAAGTGCCTGTGCAGACATTGTTGGCATAGATATTTTGTGGTCGCAAATCAATGCTTCCTTCACCACCCCCTTCAAAAGTAATCGTTAAGTTATTGCGTGGGATGGAATCCCCTGTCACGCCGCGTTGGAAAACTATCTGATG
>CAYSDT010000431.1:0-3097 GCA_964429835.1 uncultured Ardenticatenaceae bacterium
AATCCGGCACGATGGGCGGCAATAGACGGCCGTTTAGGGCGAGAACTAACAATATGGCTGACGACCGTGCGGCACGACGGCCGTCCGCACACCGCGCCTGTCTGGTTCATCTGGCTGGATGATGTGTTGTACTTTTGCACCAGCGTGCATAGTCAAAAATATCTAAATCTTGGGTTTGAAACGGCCGTTACCGCCTCCCTGCCCGACACGAGCAACGTCATCATCATCGAAGGCCACGCCGCCCTCGCCCACCCCGACGCAATCGACCCCCTCGCCGACTACTTTTACCACAAATACGAATGGGATTTCCGCGAAGACCACAGCACCCAATGGGGGCTGATCACCGTCACCCCCACCAAAGTCCTCGCTTGGGGCGATGGGTACGATGAAGCCGAAGGCACACGGGCGTGGTAGTCCCCCCGTAGGGGCGGTTCGCGAACCGCCCCTACTCCTACACGATTCTTAGACCAATTTGCAAGTAGATGAAGTATACTTTTGCAAACTTTCTCGTTCCCACGCTTTGCGTGGGAACGAGATATTCTGTAGGGGCGACCCTTGTGGTCGCCCAAAACTGGGCAGGCACAAGGCCATGCCCCTACACACGATCCATCAATGACACTTTTTAATCAGCGTTCATCTGTGCAATCAGTGTCCCATTCCAAAAACAGGAAGCCATTATGCGATTTGACCGATTTACCGAACGCGCCCAAGACGCGGCCGCACGCGCCTACGAAATAGTCCAGCGATACCACCATAACCAAGTAGACACCGAACATCTCCTGCTCGGTCTGCTCGAACAAAAAGACGGTGCCATCCCCAAACTGATGGAAATGCTGAACGTCAACATCGACGAACTGCGTGACCGTATCGCCGAAGAGCTAGACGCAAGCCCCAAAGTCAACGTCTACGGCGGCGGTGTCGGCCAGATTTTCTACACCCCGCGCATCCGCACTGTCCTTGACCTCGCCCAAAAAGAAGCCAATCGCTTCAAAGATGAATTCATCTCCACCGAACACATCATGCTCGCCATTTTAAGCGAGCGCAACACCACCTCCTCCCGCATTCTCAAAGAGTTCAACATCACCCGCGACCGCATCGCCGAAAACATCAAAGAGTTACGCGGCGGCAAGAAAGTGACCAGCAAGCAAGCCGAAAGTCGCTACAAAGCACTCGACAAATTCAGCCGCGACCTCACCGCGATGGCACAAGAAGGCAAACTCGATCCCGTCATTGGCCGTGATGATGAAGTGTTACGAATCGTGCAAGTATTGAGCCGCCGCACCAAAAATAACCCCGTCCTCATCGGCGAAGCGGGCGTAGGCAAAACCGCCATCGTCGAAGGATTAGCCCAAAAAATAATCAACAGCGATGTTCCCGAAAACCTGCTCAAAAAGCGCGTCCTCTCCCTCGATTTGGGAGCGATGGTCGCTGGCAGCCGTTTTCGTGGCGAATTTGAAGAGCGGCTCAAAGCAGTCATGGACGAAATTCAAAAAGCCAAAGGTGAAATCATCCTTTTCATTGACGAACTGCACACCGTCGTTGGCGCAGGGTCAGCGATGGGGTCATTGGATGCCAGCAACATGATGAAACCCGCCCTTGCACGGGGCGAATTACAATGTGTGGGCGCGACGACATTGGATGAATTCCGACAATACATCGAAAAGGACAGCGCGTTGGAACGCCGTTTCGCCCCCGTTTTCGTCGATGAACCATCGGTTGATGACACCATCGAAATGTTGCGCGGATTATGCGGCCGTTACGAAGCCCATCACAACGTCACCTATGAAGATGCCTCTCTCGTCGCCGCCGCCAGACTATCTGATCGGTACGTCACTGACCGCGCCCTGCCCGACAAAGCCATCGATCTGATGGATGAGGCCGCCGCCAAATTGCGCGTGGCTCTGCATATGCTGCCCACCGATTTGAAAGAATTGAAGGCAAAATTAGACCAGTTGACGCTGGAAGAGGAAGAAGCGCACACGATACGCGACTACGAACGGGCAGCCATCGTCAAAGCAAATCGCGCCCGTATTGAAGATGAGTTTACAACGACCAGAGAGAATTGGCGGGCAGAAAACAAGCTCGGCGAAGTGGTGACGGCTGAAGATATAGCCGAAGTCGTCGCCGCGTGGACGGGCATTCCTGTGACGCAAATGCTGGAAACAGAAGCGGACAAGCTGCTGAATATGGAAGACCGCTTGCACGAACGCATCGTCGGGCAAGATAAAGCCATCGAAGCGTTATCAGATGCCATTCGCCGCAGTCGTTCGGGGTTGAGCGATCCAAAACGGCCGATTGGCTCGTTCATCTTCTTAGGCACATCTGGCGTGGGCAAGACGGAGTTAGCGAAAGCGTTAGCCGAGTTCCTGTTCGACGACGAAGACGCGATGGTTCGCATCGACATGAGCGAATACCGCGAGCAACATACCGCCAGTCGCCTGTTCGGCGCACCTCCTGGCTACGTTGGCTACGAACAAGGCGGGCAGTTGACGGAACAAGTCCGTAGACGGCCGTATTCCCTTGTGTTATTCGACGAAATCGAAAAAGCACACCCTGATGTGTGGAATGCGCTGTTGCAGTTGTTGGACGACGGCCGTTTAACCGATGGTCAAGGGCGCATTGTGAACTTCCGCCACACCGTCATTGTGATGACCAGTAATGTCGGCACGTCATTTGTGAACAAAGCGGGCGCACTCGGCTTCGCGGGTGTTCGCGATTCCAACGAAAAAGCGTCTCACAAGCGCATCGAAGAAGCGTTAGAGAAAACCTTCCGCCCTGAATTCATCAATCGGATCGATGAAATCATTATTTTTGAACAACTGTCCAAAGATGATGTGACCAAAATCGTGCGTTTACAGATGAAAGAGGTGGAAGCGCGGTTAAGTGAGAGCGGCAATCTGACGGTTACTTTGACCGATGCCGCGATGGAATGGCTGGGCGGGGAGGGCGTGAATGATAATTTTGGCGCACGGCCGTTGAAACGCGCCATCCAACGCTTCGTCGAAAGCCCGCTCGCCATTCGCCTGCTCAAAGGCGAATTCGTCAGCGGTGACCATATTATGGTCGCTGTAAATGAAGATGAGGATGGGCTTACGTT
>CAYSDT010000432.1:0-3094 GCA_964429835.1 uncultured Ardenticatenaceae bacterium
TGCGCGTTCACGCGCAAAGCATCTGCACCCCGCAGACAGCTTGCCCGTTCGTGCGGATGAGACGTGCATCCTGTTTTTGCCAACCATAGCCAATCAGCTACAATGGACAAACCAGTTGACAACAGTCAACGTCATTTTGTTACACAAACCTATGGAGAAAAATCGAATGATACGTTTACGTTACCCCTCTGCTGATAAAGACCGTCTTATGCTGCTGGAAAGTTGCGGCGCACAAATCGCCCGTGATGTGGCCGATACACGCGCCTACATCCCCGCCGCCCTCGCCACCGCCATTCAAGCGCACGTCGCCATCTTTGCCCCCGCTGTCACCCAAGCGATGAATAGGCGCGGGCAACGCTCGGTGGAAGTGGCAGAAAAACAAACGGCCGTTTCTGAATTAGAGCGATATGTACGCGATTATTGGAACGTCTTGGAGCGGCGCATCGTCCGCGAAAAATTGCCGCGTGGCCTGTTCATCGAATTCGATCTACTTCTCAGTGGCGACGATCCCGTTGGCCGTTCCGTAACCGATACGTTGAAATACGCCGATAATATCGTCGAAGGCGAAGCCAGCATTGTCGCCAAAGGGTACGCCCCCATGTGCAACCCCAGCGCGGCCGAAGTTGCCGCCAAACGTGCCATCGTCTCCACCGAATCAACCGATGTCATCGTCGCCGACACCGCCTTAGACGAAGCGCAGCACGCGCTGGAAGATGCCCGCGCCGAAGCGGACAAGCTCATTCGTTTCGTCGTCGCCCAACTGGACATGGCTCTCTACGGCACAGATGCTGACGATGTACGCCGTATTAAAGAGCGGTACGGGTTTAAGTTTGAAGGAGAAACGGCCGTTGAAGAACCCATCACCCCCGAACCCGAACCACCGATTTAACGATCAGAAGACAGGCTTAAAAGCCTGTCTTCTTACCCTATAACCGACCATCGTACCGCTTGACAGTATTACCGCCTCGCGGTACTATTTTTGTATGATTAAATCCTTCAACTCCAAGGAAACAAAAAAGGTATTCAACCGTACCTTTTCACGGAAATTGCCGCAGGATATTCAAAAAGCCGCTTATCGCCGACTGGCTTTTTTACATTCTGCCCATGAATTGAAGGATTTACGAATTCCACCGTCCAATCAATTGGAAAAATTGGAACGTGAACGACAAGGACAACATAGTATTCGGATAAATAAGCAATGGCGAATCTGTTTTGTTTGGCAAGATGGCAATGCCTATCATGTTGAGATTGTAGATTATCATTAAGCGAGGGTAAGTTATGAAAGAAATGAAAATTCCACCAGTCCATCCAGGCGACGTATTGCTTGAGGATTTCTTAAAGCCGATGGGCATCAGCCAATATCGGCTGGCAAAAGAAATGCACGTTTATCCGCGCAAAATCAATGAGATCGTACATGGAAAACGAGCAATCACGGCCGATACTGCCCTTCGGCTAAGCCGCTATTTTGGCACATCAGCTGAATTGTGGATGAATTTACAAACATTGTATGAGTTGGAAACAACGCGAGACGCAATTAAAATGCAACTTGAAAACGAGATTGTACCGATGGTTCGGGGAGATGCTAATATGGTGTTCGCCTAAATGTAACGCCCCTGAAAAATATGATGCAAATGTGCAATCCCCCCCCACCCAGGCGAGACACTAAAAACGTTTTGTTTGGAGCCGCTGTCGCTTAGTGTGACAGAAACCGCCAATGCGCTCGGCGTTAGTCGAAAAACATTATCCGCAATACTTAACGGCCGTTCCAGCATCACCCCCCGCATGGCAATCCGCCTCTCCATCGCCTTCGACACATCCCCCGAAAGTTGGCTTAACCAGCAAGCACAATATGATTTGTGGCAGGAAAGAAACAAGCCACAGGAATTTAATGTCGAACGACTATATACGGCCGTTTCTGCCTAAACACGCTAAAAAATAATGAATAATGAATTGGGAATAATTAATAATGAATGGGGACACGCGCCCCCCCATTCACAATTAAAAATTAAAACTTCATTATTAATTATTAGCCAGGTCTGTACTGCGAAATCTCAGGCGGAACCATCACCCCCGCCATTTTCAACTGCTGCAACCGATACAAATACGCCGCCCCGCGCATGATCTGCTCCGCAATATCCGCCGCATGACGCTGGTCATACGGCTCCAGCCGACTGCCGCGCACCCAATCATTGAACGCACCCATCGCCGGGCCGCACCAGATTTGATAATCAATCTGACGGCCGTTTTCCCCCGTATTCGACCATCGTGACGACAGCCCCAAATACCACCGAAAAATCAACGCCATCTTGCGCTTGCCATTGCCACGCGCCCGCGCCAACTGCTCAGGGTCACGCGCATCGAAAAAGGTGACGCATCCTTGCCACACCTCATCCAGCGGCGCACGGAAAATCTGCTTTTCCAACTTCGCCCGCTCATCGGCCGGAATATCTTCGATGCTGTCATACTGTTCGTATAAATCGTACAACTTTTGCGCCCGCATCGGGAACATCGTGCCGCGCTTCAATACCTGTAATTTCACGCCCATCTCGAACATATCGGCTGCCGGTGCCATAATCACATCCGCCATTTCCGCCTGTGCCAACAGCTTGCGCGTATGTTCCGACGCGCCCGCCTCCACGCACGATTGGTTGATGGAGCCTGTGACGACATACGCCGCCCCCATCATAAAGGTCGCCAACGCCGACTCTGGCGTGCTGACCCCGCCGCCCGCGCCGACGCGAATCGGCTTGGCGTACCCATATTTGGCTTGAATTTCATCACGCAACGCAATCATCGACGGCAACAAGCTGACCAACGGGCGATTGTCTGTATGTCCGCCAGAATCGGCTTCAACGGTGATGTCATCGGCCATTGGCACAGTCCCTGCCAACGCCGCCTGCGCGGGGGTGATGGAACCATCGTCCACCAACGCTTGCAGCATTTTGGTGGGCGCGGGCTGCATGAATTTAATCGCCACTTCCCGCCGCGAAATTTTGGCGATGACTTTGTTGCCGATGATAGTTTCACCAGCCATACTTTGGCTTAACCCCGCCGCACGATAACGCACGATATGTTTTGTCAGCCCCAAAAATGC
>CAYSDT010000433.1:0-3085 GCA_964429835.1 uncultured Ardenticatenaceae bacterium
AACATTATGATAGAACTAAACATTGACGGACAAACATTACAGGCAAAAGACGGTTCCACCGTCATGGAAACCGCGCTTGCAAACGGCATCGACATCCCTCACCTCTGCTACCATCCCGACCTGCCCATTTCGGGCGGGTGCAGGATGTGCATGGTGGAAATTGAAGGACGGCCGTTTCCAACCACCTCCTGCTCCCTCCTCTGCGAAGACGGGATGGAGATTACAACCAAAAGCGACGCGCTCTACGAATCGCGCCGCGAACTGCTTGACCTTTACATCTCCGACCATCCGTTGGATTGCGTGATTTGCGATAAAGCAGGCTCTTGTGATTTGCAAGATTACGCCTACCAGCACAACATTAAAGAGACCAGCCACGAATTTGAACTGGGGCGCACGCTCTATCAAGACGACAACCCATTCTTCATCCGCGACCACCAATACTGCATTTTATGCAGCCAATGCGTGCGCGTGTGCAGCGATGTGATCGGCGCGAACGCCATCGAAATCACTGGACGCGGCTTTGAAAGTCAAGTTTCCACCCCCTTTAACGGCCCGATGATCAACTCCGATTGCGTCTTCTGCGGCAGTTGCGTCCAAGTTTGCCCAACGGCCGCTTTACTCCCCGTCGCCCGCTTGGGCAAGGGGCGCGAATGGGATCTCGACCGCGTGGAGAGCATTTGCAGCTATTGCGGCGTGGGCTGTAATGTCGAATACGCCAAGAATAAAGAAGGCGAAATTTTATACGTCGAAGGGACGGGCGACAATCCCGTCAACGGCGAAATGCTTTGCACCAAAGGGCGGTACGGCTGGGATTTCGTCACCAGTCCCGACCGGCTCACCGCCCCGATGATGCGGCGCGATGTGGCGTACAAACTGGGCATCACCGATGAAGCGTGGGAACTGCCCGAAAAATCTCCCCTCAAAGTGCGCCGTCCCAACTTAGATAGCAGCCATATCGCTGTTGATTGGGACACTGCCCTTGATCTCGTCGCCACCGAATTTGCGAAAGCGGCTAAAAAATACGGCGGCGATTCATTGATGGGCTTATGCTCAGCACGCTGCACCAACGAGGATAATTACATCTTCCAAAAATTCTTCCGCGCCAGCGTGAAGACGAACAATATAGATCATTGCGCCCGACTGTGACATAGCTCAACTGTTGCTGGCCTCGTGCAGGCCTTCGGAAGAGGAGCAATGACCAATTCAATCAACGAGATGCGTGATGCTGATTGTATTTTAATGACAGGAACAAACACGGCCGAAAACCATCCGGTTATCAGCTATGAAGTTGTCCGCGCGGCCAGAAAAGGGGCGAACATCATCGTCATCGATCCGCGCCGCGTGCCGATGGTGGACAACGCCACCCTATTTTTGCAAATCAAGCCCGGCACCGATGTGTACGTCTTTATGGCGATGATGCACATCATTTACCGCGAAGGATGGGCGAATGAAACATTCATCGCCGAGCAGACAGAAGGGTACGACGGTTTTCTCGGCACCCTCGAACAATACACGCCCGAATACGCCTCGTTAATGTCGGGCGTGTCGGTAGAAAAAATCGAAGCAGCGGCGCGGATTTATGCCAACGGCGAGCGCGTCAGCGGCGAATCTGTGCATGGTGATGGACGCGGCCATAGTGCCATCATGTATGCGATGGGCATTACCCAACGCAGCAGCGGCACCGATATTGTCAAGATATTAGCCAATTTGACGATGATGTGCGGCCAAATTGGCAAGCCTGGCACAGGAATGAACCCGTTACGCGGCCAAGCAAACGTGCAAGGGGCGTGCGATGTTGGCGGCCTCGTCAACGTGTACCCCGGCTATCAACAAGTCACCGACGATGCCAAACGTGCCGTCATCGAGCAAAAATGGGCAACGCCAAACTTGCCCAGCAAAGTCGGTCGCACCATCGTGGAAGCGTCCCACGACGCGACGGATGGCAGTATGCGTGTCAACTATGTGATGGGCGAAAATCCAATGATGTCCGACCCCGACACGACGCATGTGGAGAAGGCGTTACGCGCTCTCGATTTCCTCGTCGTGCAGGATATTTTCCCCAACGACACGGCCACGCTGGCGCATATCATCCTGCCAGCCGCTTCCGCACTGGAAAAAGATGGCACGTTCACCAACACGGAGCGACGGGTTCAGCAATTACATCCCGTTGTGCCTAGCCCGGGAACAGCACGGCAAGATTGGCAAATTACAACCGAAATCGCCAAGCGTTTTGATGAAAAAATGGGCATTGTGCGAGCGGAAGGGTATTGGGATTTCGCGGACTCATCGGCCATTTTTGATGAATTAACGACGGTGACACCGATTTATGAAGGGATGGATTACGGCCGTATTCAAGAAGAAGGGTTGCAATGGCCTTGCCCCACGCCCGACCATCCCGGCACACCGTTCTTGTATGAAGATGGGTTTACACGCGGCAAAGGGAAATTCCATCCCGTCATCGCCCAAGACCCATTTGAATCACCCGACGATGAGTATCCGTTGACGTTGACGACGGGGCGGGTGTTGTACCATTACCATTCTGGCACGATGACGCGGCGCAGCGAGCGGCTGCATTGGGCGGACAAAGGCGGCTATGTGGAGATCAATGCTGTCGATGCGGAGGCGATTGGGTTGAAGGATAACAGTGCGGTCGTCATCCACAGTCGGCGCGGCAAGGTGAAGGCGCGGGCGCGGTTCAGTGAAAGTGTGCCGCCGGGCGTGGTTTTCCTGGCGTTCCATTGGCGCGAAGCTCCTGCGAATATATTGACGCAGGACATCAAGCTCGACCCTGTGGCTAAAATTCCGGAGTATAAGATAACGGCGATCAGGCTGGAGAATCCGAGAACGAAGGCGGTGTCGCCGCCGTTGGAAGAGTAGCCTCCCAAAATAGGACGCTGATACGGGTAAAACGCTGATAAAGATAGGTCAAATCGGTTTTTCCCGTATTTGTGTCCCCATATGGTGGTTCATTTGGATGGGGTGTGAACGGTGACAAATAGAATGTTAGAGCAAGTGTAGATTATAAAAGAAAATGATCAAGCTAAGTTTGCTGTGATTCCATTTAATGAGTATTTATTTGTGAAAG
>CAYSDT010000434.1:0-3082 GCA_964429835.1 uncultured Ardenticatenaceae bacterium
CCGTTTCCCATCCGCTCATTTCCCAAATCCGTTGTTGTCAAACAAAAACGGCCGTTTACCCCCACACAACAAAAAAGCACTGCAATTGCAATGCTTTTTCTGTCTCTCGTCTCTATCTCTGTCTTCCCTACATCTCAAATCCCGGCCGATACTCGCCCCACACATCCCGCAGCGTATTGTTGATTTCGCCCAGCGTCACATCACTTTCCACACAAGTGATGAATAACGGCATCAAATTCTCATCCGATTGCGCCGCCGTCGCCAACTGCCCGCGCAGTTCAGCCACCTTGCCATTGTCACGCCGCTCCCGTAAATCAGCCAGCCGCGCCCGTTGCGCCGCTTCAATCGCAGGGTCTAATTTCAACTTGTCGATGGATGATTCCTCATCGACCACAAACTTGTTCACCCCGACCACAATCTCCTTCCCCGCATCCACATCTTGCTGATACCGATACGCCGCTTCCTGAATTTCGCGTTGCACATATCCGTTCTCGATGGCAGGCAACATGCCGCCCATCTCATCAATGCGCGTAATGTACGCCTCCGCTTTGCGCTCCAATTCATCCGTCAACGCTTCGATGGCGTAAGAGCCAGCGAATGGGTCAACCGTATCCCCCACGCCGCTTTCATAAGCGATGATTTGTTGTGTTCGCAGGGCAATCTGCGCCGCTTCTTGTGTCGGCAGGGAGAGGGCTTCATCACGGCCGTTTGTGTGTAAACTTTGTGTGCCGCCCAAAACGGCCGCCATCGCCTGCAACGCCACGCGCACGACATTATTTTCCGGCTGTTGCGCCGTCAATGTACTGCCGCCCGTCTGCGTGTGGAAGCGCATTTTCCAACTGCGCGGCTCCTTCGCCCCAAAGCGATGGCGCATAATTTTTGCCCACAAGCGACGGGCGGCGCGATATTTACCGATCTCTTCCAAGAAATTATTATGCGCGTTGAAGAAAAACGACAATTGGCGGGCAAACTGATCCACATCCAGCCCCGCCTCCATCGCCGCCTGCACATACGCAATGCCATCAGCAAGGGTGAAGGCGATCTCCTGCGCGGCCGTGCTGCCCGCTTCCCGAATGTGGTAGCCAGAGATGGAAATCGTGTTCCAGCGCGGCACATTTTCGCCACAATACGCAAACACATCGGTGATCAATCGCATGGACGGGCGCGGCGGGAAAATGTATGTGCCACGAGCGATGTACTCTTTGAGAATGTCATTCTGGATTGTGCCGCGCAACTGTTTGGGGTCAACACCCTGTCGCTTGCCCACGGCGATAACCATCGCCAGCAAAACGGCGGCGGGGGCGTTGATGGTCATGCTGACGCTCACTTTATCGAGCGGAATGCCATCCAGCAACAGCGCCATATCTTCCAAACTGGGAATGCTGACCCCGACTTTGCCGACTTCACCCAACGCCATCGGGTCGTCCGCGTCGTACCCAATCTGGGTCGGCAAATCAAAGGCGACGGATAGCCCCGTCTGCCCCTGTTTTAGCAGGAATTTGTATCGGTTGTTGGATTCAACGGCGGTGCTAAATCCCGCATATTGGCGCATCGTCCAAAAACGGCCGCGATACATCGTCGGCTGCACCCCGCGTGTGAACGGGTATTCGCCGGGAAAGCCGATGTTGTCGGTGTAAGTCGCATCTGGCTCATCTGGCAGGTACAGCCGCTCAATGGGAATGTCAGAACGGGTATTAAATTGCTCTTCACGTTCGGGGAAGCGGTTTAAGACGGGGTTGACCGTCTCTTCTTGCCAACGATCTTTTTCATTTGTGATATTCATCATGTCACCATTTCTTGTTACTCTTTACCCAATGATTTGTCCTTCTATTAGGTTTGGACTGCTTTGCACACCATCTATGACTAAATGCAAATTTGAATAGTAAACGCGCCATTTTTCGCCTGTAGTAATCACAACCGTCGCTGTTTTTTGGTTCAGTTTGATCACTTCGCCGTAGACATCTCTATTTTGTCGGTCTTGATAACGTACCATATCTCCAACTTTAAGTTGACTCTTTTCCACCCCCTGTCCTGATGGTGTTTGAATATCGGTGTCAACATTCTCCATGTTTATCGAATAGAGCGGCACACTCCATCGTTCGTTATTATGTAAGTGTCTCACTGATACATTTGTGCGTTTGAACTTAATTATTTCGGCATCTATCAATCTGTTTTCGCGCCAGTCAAAATAGCTAACGATTTGGCCTAACCGTAACCCGTTTTTTATCTCTTTTATACGCTGTGGATTTTCGAGTTGTTGACCGATAGCAACGTGTAAGCGATGCAGATCAAATAATGAAGCTTGCTTTAATTCTTCTATGAGTTTTGAATAATCCATAATGTTATTTTATAGTCACTTTGAATCAGTAATTGAAGAAAGTATAGGCCATTTCCCCCCTGTCGCAACGAATCTAAAATTTGACATTTACACCCCCATTGGATAGAATCCCCGTCGTTCTGTAGAAAAGAACCGTTCTATAAAAAGAACGCGCCGAGGTAGCTCAGTCGGTAGAGCACTGCACTGAAACTGCAGGTGTCCCCAGTTCAAGTCTGGGTCTCGGCACTAAAACTGATAATTTATCAGTTTTTAGAAATAATGAAGTGATTTATTGTTTCTAGCCATCGAATAAAAAGGTGGTAAACTTAACAAGTGATGCGGGTGTAGTTCAGTGGTAGAACATCTCCTTGCCAAGGAGAAGGTCGAGAGTTCGAATCTCTTCGCCCGCTTTGATTCAACGACGGCAGGCAATGTGCCTGCTGTTTTTGTTTATGGCGACGTGGCCAAGTGGTAAGGCAGAGGTCTGCAAAATCTTTATCACCGGTTCGAATCCGGTCGTCGCCTTTGAAAGTAGAAGCTCTTACCAGTCGGTAAGAGCTTTTTTTTTACCTGTGATAATTTCTGGAGCGTTTTATGAGTATGCCCCCATTGCCCAGTAGTATTGACACAATCAATCCACGCCAATGGCAAACCTTTCAGCCGTATGCAGAGGAGTTGCAACAACGGCCGTTATCCCCCCAAACCATAAACCAATGGCTTGCCGACTGGTCGGCACTAATCGCTCTCATTCAAGAGTCTGGCTCA
>CAYSDT010000435.1:0-3058 GCA_964429835.1 uncultured Ardenticatenaceae bacterium
ATCCTTCCAGAAGCATGTAGCCGCCAGTTCCAATCAGGAACAGCAGCCCCAACATGATTAGTGCTACATAAAATCGTCGTTTGTACATGCCGTCTATTTTATCATACAAGAGCGGTCAAGTTTGCAAACTTGACCTACAGAAATAAAAAAAGGGCGTGAGGAATACTCCCCACGCCCTTCTCTAATTCTAAAGAGTGGATTCCTGCCTTCGCAGGAATGACATCGAAAAACTACTTGCCAAAGTGCATGGGCATGATGACGTGCAGGAAGTCGTTGTCACCGACGGGGCGTAATACGCCCGGTTCCATCGCTGTGGTGGTTTCTAAAGCAACTTGCGGCGTGTCAATGACGTTCAAAATATCGGTCATATATTTCACATTAAAGGCGATTTCAATCCCGTCCCCTTCTACAATCGCATCAATTTGGGCAACATTGTCGCCCATCTCCGCGCTGGTGGCGGCGATGACGGCGTGGGCGCGGTTGATTTCATCACCGGGTTCGATGGTGACACGGGCGGTGTGGCTGGATTCGCGGGCAAAAATAGCGGCCGTTTTGCACGCTTTGGCAAAATCGCCCGTACTCAGCACGGTGCGCGTTCCCACGCGGGTGGGGATGATGGGGGTGTAATCGGGGAATGCGCCGTCAATCAATTGGGAAACCAAGACGATGTTTTCCATATCGAAGATGATCTGGTTGCGTCCTTCGGGCAAGCTGATGTGAACGGTGTCAGCATCGGGCAACAGGCGCGATAGCTCGACCAAAGCGCGGGAAGGGATGATGACCGCTTGCTCTTTTTCCACATAGCCGGGAATGTTTGCCGAGCGCACAGAGAGGCGGAAGCCATCGGTGGCGGCCATCGACAGTTTATCTTTGGAGAATGTGGCCGATACGCCAGTCAGCACAGGACGGGTGTCGTCGGTGGCGGCGGCGAAGGCGACTTGCTGAATCATCTGACTCAGGATGTCTTTTTCGACGCGAATGCGATTCTCGCTGTCTGGTTCGGGGATGAGTGGGAATTCTTGCGCGTCGATGCCTTTGATGTTGGCTTCGGTGCGGGCGCAGGCGATGTGCATCGTCTGCGTTTCCTCGTTCAGTTCCAAATCAACGCGGTCAGCGGGCAGTGCGCCCACAAGATCGGTCAATGTACGGGCAGGGATGGTTATCGACCCTTCCGCGTCCACTTTTGCGCCAATCCAACAGGTGACGACGATTTCTAAGTTGGTGGCTGATAATTTCAAACGGCCGTTATCCGTTGCTAATAATACATTCCCCAATACGGGTAATGTTGAGCGCGAGCTAACTGCTCGCCCCACGATGCTTAATCCTTTCGCAAAGTTTTCTTGTAAACAGGAAACCTTCATAATGTTTCTCCTAAAGTTTTGTTGTACTATCCCGCATGTCAATAAAAATAGTATACATGATGTCGAGTAAGAGGGCAAGGGGAATTAATGGGGTATATTCATGCGATTATCCTGATTTTGCCCCTGCATTGCTTAGGATTGGGGACATGGTTCAAAAAACCGACTTTTTGTTTTACAGTGTGTTATTGCATAATTCGACATGGTTCAAATATGCACCATTTTCCTTTACACTTCTCGCAGCATGGGGCATGGCAACACCATGCCCGTACACGAGTAGAATGGTAGGGGCATGGCGTTGCCATGCCCAACAGTGTAAAGATCATTTCATCGAGAATGAACCATGTCCATAATTCAATGCAAAAATAGAACGCGGATGCTTCGCTTTCGGATTCAACGGATAAACACGGATTTTTTCTTTTTACCCGCGTTTATCCGCCCAATCCGCGTGCGAAGTATCTGTGTCCAAAATCAGTAAAATCGGCGCAATAGTGTACAATTCCACACTCCCCCAATACGGGGCATTATTTAATTGGAGAATCTTATGAACAATCAACCCCTTACCGCTACCGCCAACAGCATCCGCGTATTGGCGATGGACGGCATACAAGCCGCCAATTCCGGCCATCCCGGTTTGCCGCTTGGCATGGCTGACGTAGCCGCCCTTTTATGGTCAAAACAACTCAAATTTAACCCCGCCGACCCCGATTGGGCTGACCGCGACCGCTTCGTGCTGTCGGGCGGGCATGGCAGCATGTTGCTGTATGCCCTGCTCCATCTCAGCGGCTACGATTTATCCCTAGACGACTTAAAAGCGTTCCGCCAATGGGGCAGCAAAACGGCCGGCCATCCCGAATATGGTCACGCGCCCGGCATTGAAACGACGACGGGGCCGCTGGGACAGGGAATCTCAACCGCCGTTGGCATGGCTTTAGCCGAACGGTGGCAAGCCGCCCGCTACAATCGCCCTGATTTCCCCGTCGTAAACCATCACACCTTCGTTATGGCGGGCGATGGGGACATGATGGAAGGCATCGCCAGTGAAGCGTGTTCGCTGGCTGGACATTGGAAACTGGGACGGCTCATCGTCTTCTACGACGACAACAAAATCAGTATCGACGGCGCGACAGACATCGCCTTTACCGAAGATGTGTTGGCGCGATACGACGCTTACGGTTGGCAAACGGCACGGGTCGATGGGCATGACACGGACGCAGTCGCGGCGGCGTTGGCGGCGGCGATGGATGATGATAAACGGCCGTCTTTAATCGCTTGCCGCACGGTCATTGGTTATGGCAGCCCCAATCGGGCAGGCACAGCTAAAGCGCACGGCGAACCATTCGGCGCGGACGAGATTCGTCTGACTAAAGAGGCGTTGGGCGTGCCGCAGGAACCATTCTGGACAGACCCCATCGCCCACGAAACATTGGGCGCGGCGGGGAAGGCGGGTGCGGCCAAACATGCCGCGTGGGACGACTTGATGGCCGCGTATGCCATCGCCCATCCCGCATTGGCGGCTGAATTTGACGGCCTGTTGCGCGGTGAACTGCCCGACGGTTGGGACGCTGGATTGGCTGATGTGGATTACACAAAACCGATGGCAAGCCGCGCCGCCTCTGGCAAAGCCCTCAACGCCATCGCCCCCGCGTTGCCCGCGCTGTTGGGCGGCTCGGCCGATTTGACAGGCTCAAACAAGACGG
>CAYSDT010000436.1:0-3047 GCA_964429835.1 uncultured Ardenticatenaceae bacterium
CAGACGGGGGGGCGATTGTCGAAGGGTTCACCTCCAATTTTTACGGCGTGCGCGATGGGGTGTTGTACACAGCGGGCGATGGGGTGTTGGAAGGTGTTACGCGGCGCATTATTTTGGAACTGTTGCCTGCGCTGAACATCCCGTTGGTTTTGGAAGCGGTCAAGATGACTGCGCTCCCGTTCCTTGATGAAGCGGCGATGAGCAGTTCATCACGCGGGCTGTTGCCAATTGTGGGGATTAACGGTCAGCCCATAAGTGATGGCACACCCGGCCCCATCACCCGTGCGTTGATGCAAGCGTATGATGAATTTGTAGCACGAACGATAAGGAGTGGGTTTTTCATCTTTTGAAACTGAATTGATGCACTTGAGTAGCAATCAGCGCGAACCGCGTCAATCAACTCATCTTTACTGCTGAAATAGTGTCTTCTCAGTATTTCGGGGAGACCTGACAGGTTTTTGAAGATACTTGTGTAAAACAAGAGGTCTTGATGAAACCTGTCAGGTCTTTACCCAAAGTTATTGAGATATTACCTGAAATACTTGTACAACGCGCCCGGCGTGTAATCAATGCTGTCGGCAAGGGCGCGGATGGAAAGGTTGCGCGTCACCGATTGAAATTGGTGACTGATACATAAAAGCCCGCTGAAAGCGGGCTGATGTTAACGCGCTTTCAGCGCGTTTCTTGTGTCAGGCATCGGTTTTTAACCGATGTTGCAGAAACACATCCACATATAAACCAGCCGATGCGCCACCCGCACCAACAGCGTAGGCGGAATGTGGTCGCGTCCGTGAGCGAGTAATTGCCATTCGGTACGCGCCAGCCATGAAGCGTGCTGGCTGCGCCAGCCATGATTGAGGGGGAACAAACGGCCGTTTCTCCCCCTTTCCACAACCCTCCCCAACAATCGCTCTGCTGGTTGCAATCCGTCCATCGCCAAATTTCTGTCGCCGCGTGTCTGCAACAAGCCCTCTTTCATCCCGTAAAAGCGATGGGTTAGTAAGTGGTCGGTTTGTTCAAGGGTGATGATGTCACCCACGCGCAAATCGGCAGCGGTGGCGGCTTGCAGCAACAATTTGTCGCCTGTTCGTAACAGGGGGGACATGCTTTCGCTTTCTACAAAAATGGGGATGGACGCGCCGCTGGCAAGCAGTTGGCGGATCGGGGGAGTAGACATACAGATGGAATTCCTTGCTGATTGGGTTTGGCAACGCCAAACCCCTACTGTAGGGGCATGGTGTTGCCATGCCCTGTGCTAGACATACAACTGGTGGGTGGTGATGTACTCACAAACGGCCGTTTCTACCATCCCATCAATCGTATCCCCATCGCGCACCCGCTGGCGGATGTCGGTTGAGGAAATGCGAAAATGGGGTGGATCGAGGAAATCGACGGCCGTTTGCAAACCAGAAACGGCCGTTTGTAACCGCTCCCAATCCAAATTAACCGACGGCCGTGCCAGCACTGCCAGGCGGCATAGCTCTACAATTTCGTTCGGGTCGTGCCAAGTGGGGAAATCGCGCAAGGAATCACCGCCGATGATGAGCCAGAATTGCGCGTCGGGGTACTGTTGGCGCAACAGCGGCAACAGCGTCGCCGTACTGTGCGGGCGGGGGCGATGGGTGTCGCTTTCGTCGAGAGTGTAGTGGGGATGGGCGGCAATGGCGGCTTGCACCATGTTGATTCTGTGGGAAACGGCCGTTACGACCTGATCCTGTTTATGCGGCGGATCGCCGACAGGCAAAAATAGCACCGTATCTAACGCCAACTGCTCCCGCGCCGCCGCCGCCAACGCCACATGCCCCAAATGCGGCGGGTCAAACGTCCCGCCCAATAATCCAATTCGACTTCCCATATCCTCATATTGGGCATGGCAACGCCATGCCCCTACTGTGCGGTGTACGGGTTTGGCGTTGCCAAACCCATCGCTAGCTGATTATTCTTCGCCCCACTCCAACGCCTCATCGCCAATATGAACCATATCGCCCGCCTTCACGCCCGCCTTATTCAACGCTTTCGTAATGCCCGATGCTTCCAAAATCTGCTGGAAACGAATCAACGTCTCATCAAATTCAAAATAAGTCATCGCCGCCACACGTTCAATGTACGGGCCGCTGACCCGCCATGTATTAAACCCTTCTGGCGCAATCTCAAATGCAAATTTATCAGGTGCGGCGGTGATGATGGTCAGCGTCTCCAATTCCTCTTCTTCAAGCGGCGGTGCAGCATCCAAAATCTCTTTCACTTTGTACAACATCGGGCGCACGCCTTCACCAGAAACGGCCGAGATGGCACAAAATTCATATCCAGCTTTCGTAATCTCTTCTTCCAGAATCGGCTCCCAAGCGATGGCATCGGGTAAATCCATCTTGTTCAAGACGACCAATTGCGGCCGTTTTGCCAGATTTTCATCATAAATCGCCAACTCTTGGTTGATCATCGCCCAATCGACCAGCGGGTCAGAAGCCGCGCCGTCAATCAGATGGATCAGCACCTGTGTGCGCTCGACATGGCGCAAGAAATCATGCCCCAAGCCGATCCCATCAGCCGCCCCTTCGATGAGGCCGGGAATATCGGCCACCAACATCGTGTCATAATCGCCCAGATTGACCACGCCCAAACTGGGGCGCAATGTTGTGAACGGATAGCTGGCAATTTTCGGTTTAGCTGAACTAATCACCGACAACAATGTCGATTTGCCCGCATTTGGTACACCCACCAAGCCCACATCGGCGATGAGTTTTAGCTCCAGATTTAACCATCGCTCTTTGCCCGGCTCGCCACGTTCGGCAATGCGCGGGGCGCGGTCAACGCTGTTGGCAAAATGGATATTGCCGCGTCCGCCGCGTCCGCCTTCAGCTGCCATGTACTCTTGGCCGTCTATCATCATATCGGCAAGCTGCTCGCCCGTTTTCGCATCACGAATGACGGTGCCAAGTGGGACTTGCAAGACCGTTGTTTCGCCAGCCGCGCCGTTTTTGTCAGTCATGCCGCCGTGTCCAGCGTGTTTAGCGCGGAAATGGTTGCCGCGATGAAAACGCACGAGG
>CAYSDT010000437.1:0-3044 GCA_964429835.1 uncultured Ardenticatenaceae bacterium
CCCGATAATCTCATCAACTTTGCTTGAACCAAGCAAATCAGCAGGGTTGGGCGGGATGGGGCCGCTGGGGAGGAGTTGCAAATTAGAAACGGCCGTTTCCATCAACCCCGCCCCCTCATCCCCAACAATCATCGACGTAAATCCCACCCCATTTTCCAAATCGAACAGGGTGTGCAAAGACGGCCGTCTTAGATCACAGTCCACCAAAATCGTTTTGTGGCCGCCCTGCGCCATCGTGACCGCCAAATTAGCGGCCGTTTCCGCCGCGCCATCATCAGCCGCCGAAGCCGCCACAACCAGCGTGCGAACGGGATTGTCCAAACTGTAAAAAGAAAGATTCGTGCGTAGCGCACGATACGCCTCACTCACAGGCGAACGGGGGTCAGTTATCGTAATTAAATCCATTATTTCCTCAAAAACAATGAGCGATTAACAATGAGCAATGAATAACCATTCATTATTCATTGTTAATTATTCATTATTCATTATTTCTCTGGTATCGTGCCGATCACAGGAATATCCAAATACCGCTCCACATCTTCACGCCGATGCACCGTGCCAGATTGAATCCATTCGAGCGCAAAAACGAGAATCACGCCCAGCAATGCGCCGAAAACAGCACCAGCCAGCACGTTGATCTTCGTTTTCGGACGGTCTAATCCAGCTTGCGGGTCATCCAGAAATTCGATGTTGATGCGATCTTCTTTCCGCAGCTTATCATTGTTTTCAGTCTGCCATTGGATGAGGATATTGCCCCATTCACGGGCGATGTCGTTGGCTAAATCAGGGTTGCTGTTTTCAACCGCCAACTGAAGGACAAAACTGGAACTATCGGATGACACTTTTACATCGCCGAGCAGTTCGCCAGCGGTCATGTCCAGTTGCATGTTATTGATCACATCTTGGGCGCGGTAGCGACTGTGTAACCATTGTTCGTAGCTGCGTAGCAACTCTTTGGCGGCTTGCGCCTGCCCAAAATCGGTACGGGATGGCAGTACCAGCATCCGTAAACTGGATTCATATACTGGGGTTTGCATTTTGCTGAAACCGAACACGGCAACGGCCGTTAATCCAGCCATCAACAAAATCAGCCACCCCCGTTGGCGCAAAATACGCCCATAATCTTTTAATTCCACAAAATCACCTTATATGGGACACTGATTTCTCTTTTTTTATCAGTGTAATCAGTGCAATCAGTGTCCAATTTATTATTTACGCGGTATTTCACCTAAAATGGTCAAACCCGTCGCTTCCACTTCGCGGCGGTCGCGGATGGTCGGGTCGAGATATTCGACCAGCAGTGCCAAGCCGATGCCCGCGCCAATTGCCAACAGCAAACGGATGGGCAAATCAAGTTGCGAACGCACGCCCGCGCTGACGGGATTGACGTGAATATCATCCAAAAGCACCAGTTCGGCGTTCAAATCGTCCAACTGCGGCAACCCTTCCGAGTTGCGCGTCATCAACACCTCTATCGCGGCTGCCATCATCGCGTTAAGCGTGTCGGGGTCGCCATAATTCATGGAGAGGGTCAACATGCTGCGAACATTATCGGTGGCGATGCTGCCTTGAATGGTTCCAGCGGGGATGTCGATCCCCTGCGCGGCCAAATTCTCAGAAACGGCCGTTGCAAACCCACCACCACGCGCCCAATCCGCCAACCCATTGACGATATATTCCGACGTGAGCCAATTATAATACCGTTGTTCGTCAGCGACGGCCGCTTCTCGGCCAGGCTCTTGCCCCACGATGAAGCGCACGCCAGCCGTGTACGTTGTCGCTGGCTGTTTGTATGTCGCCAAGCCAACAGCTAACACAATCAGGGCGGGGATGGCGATCAGCCAATATCTGCGCTTAAAAATAGTCCAATAGCGTCGTAATTCCATAAAAATCTCAGCTAGTCGGCGAAGGTGCGGTTAAAACCGCCACTTTGCAATGTAGCAGCAGATTTATCTGCCGTGTCATTCATCTTCTGTTCAATAAAACGGCTAAGTTTTTCCTTAAAAACGGCCGTATCAAATTTTTCTGCTTGTTGGCGAACAACGGCCGTTTCTACCGAATCTACATCAAACCCTTCAACAGCGGCAATGATTGCCTCAACAGACTGCTCATGGAAAAACGTCCCCGTTTCTCCTTCTATAATCGTTTCCAACGCGCCGCCAGCCGCGTAAGCGATAACTGGCCGCCCCGCCGCCATCGCCTGAATGGGAGCGATGCCAAAATCTTCTTCGCCGGGAAACATGAAGGCGCGACAGCGAGCGAGCAAATCGGGCAACTCATCATCTGGCACATAGCCGAGAAATTCGACCGTTGGGCCAGCCATCGCTTCCAGACGTTCCCGATCACGGCCGTTTCCTGCAATCAGTAACGGCCGTTTCATCACATTAAACGCCTCAATCAACAGATCAATCCGTCGGTACGGAACCAATCGCCCCACCAACAAATAATAATCCCCCACCCGATTAGATGGTGCAAACCGTGTCGTTTCCACAGGTGGATAAATGATAACCGAATCGCGGCGATAAATTTTAGCGATTCGCCTCCGAATTTCAGCCGATATAGCGATGAAATGATCCACACGGTCAGCCGCCAGCCTGTCCCATTGGCGCAACGCTGTCAAAAATGGGGACAATCCCGCCCGCGCCATACGCCCCAAATTTTCCTGTTCAGCGTACTGATGATACCGCCACACATAGCGCGTCGGCGTAAGGCAGTAGCAAATATGCGTCGTCTCCGTCCCCGTGATCACCCCATGCGAAAAGCCGCTTTTATTGCTGATGACCAGATCGTAGCCACGAAAATCAAATTGCTCGAACGCATGGGGGTAAAAGGGGAAATAAAGTTGCTGTTTTCGATACGCCAGCGGCAAACGGTCGATGTAAGAGGTGCGAATATCCCACTCTTGCCAATGGGCTGGCATTTTCTTGCGCCAATATAACGAGGTGTAGATGGGCGATTGCGGGTGCATATCCACCAGCGTTTCCAGCACATCTTCCGCCCCGCCAATCTGGTTGAGCCAATCGTGAATGAGAGCAACTTTCATA
>CAYSDT010000438.1:0-3037 GCA_964429835.1 uncultured Ardenticatenaceae bacterium
ATGGCCGCGCACATAATCTAATCGATCAACGGCCGTTGGGCCGCCCGTTCGTGCTGGTATCACACTACTGCTTTCGACATAGCCCGCATCATGCCGTAACGCTTTCTGCGGTTCAGCATCAGGACTGAATGATTTATCGAACGATGGTTCACCATCCTCCTCAGTCGAGTAGGGAGCGGGGTCTTGCAAGATGACCATCGCCCCAGAAACGCTGTCATACGGCGATTGTTTGAGGTGTTTTGCCAGCTTTCGCACTTCACGCGGGCTGATGCTGCCTTGCACTTGGGCGTGGTATAAATCGCGCTGTTGTGCCAATTTCAGCCCTTGATAAACGCGCGTTTCGCGTTCGCTCAGGCTGCCGCTGCGGACTGCATCTTTGATCTCATCGGGCAGGCGCAGCAGTTGAATAAGCTGATGAATGCGTTGGCGCGAGTACCCCATCCGCTTACCGACTTTCGCCCATGTGGCTGAATTGCCGTGTGGTTTGGCTTTGATTTTTCCTTCGGAAACGGCCGTGTCCAATTCCGTCTGCATCAGCTCTTTTAAGCGCATTAACCCCGCCGCACGGTCAACATCGTTCAAATCTTCGCGCTGGATGTTCTCCACCATTTGGCGGACAAAGCGGGTCACTTCATCATAATCGCGGCGGCGCACGACGGCGGGAATGGTCGTCATTCCTGCTAATTGGCTGGCTCGCCAACGTCGTTCGCCATGCACGATTAAGTAATTATCACGGCCGTCTTGCGTAACTTCTATCGGCTGAATCACCCCGTCTTGGGCGATACTGTCGGCCAATTCTTGCAGGCTGTCGTCTACAAATGTGCGGCGTGGCTGCTCAGAATCGGCGCGTATCGCGTCTAATCGAATCGCCAGCAGTTGCATTCCCGATGCTTGTTCGGCATCGTCTGCGGTTGAAAATAGCTCTTCTAACGCGCCTGTATGCGGCCGTGTGGATGGGGTCAGGTTAATTTTCGCTCGTTTTTTAGCCATTGTTAAATATCCTCGCAATGGTGGTGTGGAAAGGGTTGAAACGGCCGTGTGTATCCTTTTGCAGATAGCCAGTAACAAACTCACTGAATTCTTGTTGTGACAGAGTGTCATCTAAGAATGGCTCGATGGCATTATGTCGCTTAGCACGGAGTTTTGGAATATCAAGTTGTAAAATGTCGATGGTATTGATGGCAGAACGGCCGTTATTGACAGGTAGCACGACTCCATCAACTGTATAATTGAATGCACGTTCACAGCGCGGTTCTAGTGGCGTAATTGGCAAAATATGATCACCTTTATAATTGCCACAATGACGCGGATCACCTTTTTTGATGTTGCTTAAACAAGAACAAAGCATATTGTTGTAGTCGAGTGGATCGCATGTTGGGTCACTTTGAGGGACAAGATGATCGATATGGCTGTCGTTTACATCTAAGCGGCTTTCACAGTAGCAACAAATGTACCCTTGTTCGTGCATCAGGGCTTCTCTGATCGGCCTGCTCGCTAAATTATTGTATGTGGGATACCAATTTTCAGTGACTGCTTGCTTATGGGCGGTCAATTCGGGTGGTTCGGTTTGTTGTTTTTGAATGTATTTCATCGTTGAATGAGTTCCATGCGCTTCATTAACACTTCTGCCTTGACGAGTTCCGGGTCATCACCGATTTCGTTGGTGAGTGCGACGATTAACTGTTTTGCTGTTTCCAAATCATTGTTTTGGATGGTTTTGAATAGATGGTGGAGGTCGTTGGCAACGGCCGTTGGTCGTGTCTGCTCCAGTCCCATCAAATCTTCTAACATGCGATCCACATTCTTCCCATAAGATTCGCTTGGCTGGGAATAAATGATTCCTTGCGGGGTATTGGCTAATAAGAAGATATGCTCTGGTTGTACATGATTGAGAATATGGGGCGAATGGGTAGAAAGAATGAATTGGCAGTTTGGGAAAACGCTGCTCAGTTTGGATACGATGTCTCTTTGCCATAACGGGTGCAGGTGCATATCAATTTCATCAATTAAAATGACACCTTCACCGTGCAGTGCGTTTTCGATATGTGGGTTAGCGATTGCTAATCGACGTGCCAAATCACCAATCAAAGCCAGAAGACACTTTTCTCCATCCGATAGTTGGCGAATATCATATATTTTTCCTGCTTTAATAAGCTCCATTCGCAGCGGGTTACGTTTAACGCGCATGTTGGAAAAACCAGTAAATGATTCGATTGCTTGGCGAACGGCCGTTAATTGTGAATCAACATAATCAGATTGATCCCGATACTTCTCATTCTCAAAATCCTCACGTTCCCGAAACCATTCAAAAAATGTGCGAAAATTAGCCCCAGACGACAAAGAATCTTCGTAAGCATCCAACACGCCAAAGGCGTGTTTTTTACGAATCCTGAGCGGCACATCTAATACATTACGTTCGATGGGGTAATAGGCTAGTAAAGGAGTCCTCTGTAAATTTTCTTGTTCCAGAATATCTAAAGCAAGTTGTGTTGCACCGCCTAATTTAGATTTTTCTTCTGTTTTTATTCCGACTTGGCTTTTTACAATAGACCATTCGTACATGGTATTCTGATAAGAAGATTGAATGGATAGAACGGTATTTGAAAACCCATTTTGAATATCTAAATTTGCAACCTGCCTCCATCCCGATCCACCGCCATTAGGCATTCGCAAACGTGGAGGAACTCGTGAAAGCAAAATGGTTACAGCATGTAGTATTGATGATTTTCCAGCCCCATTCACGCCTGCCAGCACATTTAACGTGGGGGAAAGGGGCAACGTCATTTCTTGGATGCCGCGAAAATGTTTTAATGTTATGGATTTTATTTTCATGATGCACCTTAATTGGCGGCCATAATTTCGGCGGCCACGTCACGGTACGCTTGTGCGCCAGGATTGGTCGGCTCGTAGGTGAGGATGCTTTGCCCAACGGCCGCGCTTTCGGCAAATCGAATAGAGCGGCGCACAACGGCATCAAAAATGTGAATATCATCCCCATATTGGGCGGTGATGGCATCTTGTACGTCACGGGCAAGCG
>CAYSDT010000439.1:0-3021 GCA_964429835.1 uncultured Ardenticatenaceae bacterium
TACTCTTTTGTCAAAATACAATTCCACTTTGACGAAACCGTTCATTTGTTCTATTATAAGACCTCTATACGAAACTGTGTAAAAAAAGGAGCGTGTTATGGACGACAACAAACAATCTCAACTAATCAGTGACAAAAATTTACCCCCCACTTCCCCACCGACGCTATCAGCAGATGCGTCGATCCAAGCTGCGCTGGGTCTATTTGAAACGCATATGCGCGATGAGGGATTTTCCATCAATACCGTCAAAGCATTTGCCAGCGACATTCGTCTGCTGGGTAAATTTGTCGGGATTGGGCAGCCTGTGGGTGAAATTGGGACGAAAGATTTGAATGACTTTATGCTGTGGATTGAAAACGGCCGTGATGCCAATATCTCATGCAGCCCCAAAACGTATGCGCGGCGGGTGACAACCGTAAAAGTATTTTTCGGCTGGCTGCACAAGACGGGCGTGTTAGCCGACAATCCATCAGCCGCCATCATTCAGCGCACTGTTAAAACACCGCTGCCCACTTTGCCCAGCGAAGAGGACATTGAAAAAGCGTTAGCCGTCACCAGTGCCATTTATAATGGCGAAGCCGAAGGAAAAGCGGACACACGTCCCCATCTGTTATTGACTTTATTGTTGCAAACGGGCATAAAAAAGAGCGAAGCGATGGCGATTATTCCCAACCACATCGACGATAGTGATGCGAATGAACCGCTGCTGTTCATTCGTTACGCCAATCCGCGTTTGCGTTATAAAGAGCGTAAATTGTATTTACAACCAGAATGGATCACCGTTTTTGATGCGTATTTACAGGAGTACAAACCAACGGACACACTGTTCACTTGCACGGCGCGTAATTTGGAATATGTGTTGAGTGATGTCACTGAAGCGGCGGGGCTGGCGAAGGGATCACTTTCATTTGAAAATTTACGCTGGATTTCAGCGTTGCGCGATTGGAATGCGGAAGTGGAACAAGACGAGATTCGCCAGAAATTGGGACTTTCTAAAATCACATGGCGAGAAACACGGTCGAAGCTAAAGCAATTAACCGAAAACAATAATTAACAGTAACCGTTCGCTTCTCTACCTTAAAATCGGACACTGATTCCATAGTAACATCTCAATAACTTGGGGTAAAGACCTGACAGGTTTCATCAAGACTTCTTGTTTTACACGAGTATCTTTGAAAAACCTGTCAGGTCTCCCCGAAATATTGAGAAGATACATTCCACAGATGAACACAGATAAAAGATAAAAATCAGTGTAATCAGCGCAATCAGTGTCCACTTTCAACATAACCCATAATTCCACGAATGACTCAACTCAGTAAAAAACAGGCGTGGCTTCACGCCATGCGCTTTCGCACATTGCCGCTGGCGGTGGCTTCCATTATTCTCGGCTCATTTTTGGCGGCTTCGCACGATCTGTTTGATTGGGCGATTTCGTTACTTTGCGTATTAACGGCCGTTTTTCTCCAAATCCTCTCCAATCTCGCCAACGATTACGGCGATTCCGTGCATGGCGCCGACCTCGTGCCGCGTGAAGGGCCGCAACGCGCCGTGCAAAGCGGGGTCATCAGTGCCGCCGAAATGAAACGGGCGATGGGGCTGTTTGCGATTTTATCCGCAATATCTGGGCTATTGCTCATCTTCATTTCGTTCGATCCATCACAATTGCCGATGGTTTTCCTGTTCATTCTGCTGGGCGGCGGCGCGGTGGCTGCCGCTGTTTTGTACACCGCAGGCAGCAATCCATACGGCTACGCGGGGTTGGGCGACTTGTTCGTCCTCATCTTTTTCGGCTGGGTGGGAACGATGGGAACGTATTTTTTGCAAGCCCAATCGCTGAATGGGATGGTTTTTCTGCCCGCAACGGCCGTTGGTCTACTTTCAGTCGGCGTGTTGAACGTCAACAACATCCGCGACATCAAATCGGATGCACTGGCGGGCAAACATTCCATCCCCGTGCGCGTTGGCGGGAAGAGGGCGCGGCAATATCATTGGTTTTTGTTGATAACGGCCGTTTTATTCGCAACCGCTTACGTCTTGTTGAATTTCAACAGCGGCTGGCAATTCCTGTATGTGCTGGCACTGCCTTTGTTATGGAAAAACGGAACGGCCGTTAGCGGCACGGACGACCCCATCAAACTCAATCCCATGCTCAAGCAGTTGTCACTTTCGACGCTGGTTTTTGTCATTACCTTTGGCATTGGGCAGTTAATTTGATTATAATGGCGTTAATCATGATGAAATCAAATGAGGTAATTCGATGGCAACATTAAGTTTAAGCGATATTTTAGATGACTTGCAAGTAGCAGAACAAGGTTTACACCGCTTCGAGCGGCGTTATTGGATCAGTTCTGAGCATTTTTACGAGCTATATTCCAGCGGGCAACTTGACACGGGTGAAAATATGGAAGAGTTTGCCGAGTGGTCTGGTCATTACAAATTGCGACAAAAACGACAAGCGGTGTTGCAACAAATTTCAGCAATTCGGATGAAAACATTGCAACAAAAGGCAAGAACTCCAATTCAATTGATTCCTGCCGAACCCGTTTACGCCATCTAGCCATGTCTGCCTTTTCGCGTGCCGAATACGAACGTTTCTTATACGCATTACCAGAGCAATACCCTGATATTCTGCGTTCCACATTACAACTGCATACCAATAGCGCAAGAAGTGCGCTCGTTCGCGGAACGATCTATTTCAAAAACGGGATGGAATTGCGGGTTTTTGAATATATAGACAGTGCTGATGGCGAGATATTTGAGTACAGCTATGCGATATATCAGAATAACGTGAAAATTCGTTGGTACGATCCGCAACCACATCCTGAAAACCCCGCATTAGCCGCAAATTTTCCCCATCATTATCACGAACAACCCAATATTAAACACAATCGCATAACGGCCGTTAATATCACATTCACCGTCCCCAATCTCCCCTCATTGATAGACGACTGTCTGGCACTCGACACATGAACAAACTCCCCATCTTCCCCCTGCTCTTATTACTTTTAGCCGCCTGCACCC
>CAYSDT010000440.1:0-3014 GCA_964429835.1 uncultured Ardenticatenaceae bacterium
TGAATATCATCCCCATATTGGGCGGTGATGGCATCTTGTACGTCACGGGCAAGCGTGGTGCGGGCATCGGCCATTGTCAGCAAAATGCCTTCGATTTCGAGGTTGGCGTTCAGCTTTTTGCGGCGCACGGTTTCGATGGTGGACATGATCATCAATGCCCCGCGAGCGGCCAGATATTCGGCCTGAATGGGGATGAGAACGCTGTCGGCGACGGTGAGGGCGTTGATGACCAGCAAGCCCAACGAGGGGCTGCAATCGATCAAAATGTAGTCGTACTCATCGCGCACGCCGTCGAGCAGCGTGGTCAGCACCTGTTCGCGGCTGAGGGTGTTCATCAACGACAGTTCGATGAGGCTGAGTTCGGGCTGCGAGGGGAGCAGATCGAATCCTTCTTCGCTTGTGTAAATTGCACTACTCACATCGCCCGCGAAGCCGTCAACTTCTGCTTTTAAGCTGTCATAAATGGTGGGACTGATGTTGTCGGGGTCAAATCCAGCGTGCTGGGTGAGATTGCCTTGTGGATCAAGGTCAATGACAAGTACGCGCTGTTTTTGCTGGGTAAGGGCGGCCGCAAGGGTGATGGTGGTCGTGGTTTTGCCCACGCCTCCTTTTTGCATGGCAATGGCTATGATTTTGCTCATAAAATCTCCTGTTTTGTTATCACTTTTGCCAATACTTTAACTTGTCATTCCCGCGTAGGCGGGAATCCATCGTTCTAAACGACATGGATTCCTGCCTTCGCAGGAATGACAGACCAATTTTAAGGGATTGGCAAAGGTATTGTAGTATGGACGATAATTACAGGGGAAAAGATAACATGAAGGGAAACGGCCGTCAACGAAGTGTCAACCGCGGTTGACACTTTGGGAATAATGAATAATGAATAAAAAAAAACAGCTAACAATCAACGAGCGGAGCCGTTAATTATTAGCTGTTCATTATTCATTATTCGTTATTTTTTACTCGTTCAAATCACGCAACTGCTCAAAAAGAGCCGTCTCTTCATCACTCAATTCTTTGGGCGTGATGACACGGATTTTGGCATACATGCTGCCCTGTTTATGCCCTTTTTTGATGCTGGGCATTCCCAAACCGCGTAAACGAATGACTTTGCCGCTGTCTGTGCCAGCGGGGATGGTCAATTTGACCGTTTTACCGATGGTTGGCACTTCGATTTTGCCGCCAAGAACGGCCGTGTACAAATCAATCTTCACATCAGCGTATAAATCATCCCCGTCCCGCTCATAGCGGGGGTGAGGGAGTACATCGACGAGGATGTATAGGTCGCCGCCGTTGCCCGCTTTGCCCTTGAAGCGGATTTTGGAACCCGTATCGGCCCCACGCGGGATTTTGATGTTGAGCGTGTTGCCATCATTCCATTGCAGTGAACGGGATGTGCCGCTGAACGCCTCTTCTAGTGTGATTTGTACTTTGTGTTCTTGTTTGCGTGGCGGCCGTTGTGCGCCACCCTGTGCGCCAGCCATCTGTCCGAAAAGCATGTCAAAGAAGCTGGAATGACCCTCGCCGCCAAACATATTTCCGAAATCTTCATAATTTACTTGTTGGCCGCCGCGCCGTCCGCCGTATTGTCCCCAGAAGTCGTTGGGGTTGCCGCCGCCGCGTTGGTATTGCTGGTATTGACTGCCAAATTGGTCGTATTGCGCCCGTTTTTCGGGATCGGACAGCACTTCGTGTGCTTCGTTAATCTTTTTGAACATCTCTTCTGCTTCCTTATCGTCTGGATGCAGATCGGGATGGTATTCGCGGGCTGCTTTGCGGTACGCTTTTTTGATCTCTTTTTCATCGGCCGTTTTGCTCACGCCTAATAGTTGATAATAATCTTGATAATCCATTAAATTATGCCTCGTTTATGTTGGTTTCGATGCGTATTGTACCGCTCTCTATCCAAATAGAATAAGCGAATTGTTAGATTTGGGCAGACAAAGGTTGGGTTCTGCCTCTATGCACTGCTATTGCGTTTGAATAGTAGTAATGCTGCTCCGCCTAACAGTAATAATCCACCACCAATAAGCAGGAAATTGGAAACGGCCGTTTCATCCTCTCCATCATCATCCCCAGCCAAAGGCACCGCCGTTGGTTGGGCGGCATCATTTACGGCCGTTGCGGGGGCGATGGGCGTGTTGGCGGAAACGATTGCTGTCGCGGTCGCGATGGGTGTGCTGGTGGAATTATCTGCGGCGGGTCGTTCAGTTGCGGTGGAGGCGGCGGCAACGCTTTCGGCAACGGCCGTTGGCGTTGTGATGGTTTCTGTTATTGCAACGGCCGTTACCGTTGCTGATGGCGATGGGGTGATGGTGGCTGTTTCTGTGGCAGGAACGGCCGTTGGGCAAATTGGATTTGGCGTTGGTTCCCATGTAATCGCCGCTGGCGTAACCGTCGCCCCATTAAGCGGCGGCGCGGGAACGATGGGCAGTTGGCTGATGTCACCTTGTACGGTAACGGCCGTGTTTGCAATCCATGCCGTTTCCGTCGCCGTCAAGGGCAACAGCCACCACTCCGCATCGGCCGCACGGCCAACAATCACCCGTGCTTCGTTGTATATGAAATTGCCAATAATTTCATAATCGGTTCCCGGCCCTGTACGCAAATTGGCAGTTGAAATAGCCCAAACGGTCGGCGGGCGGCCGCATGGTTCGGCGGTGATGCCCATAAAAACGGTGGGGGATGGGGTTAGTGGTGGAGTGGCGGTTGGAGCCATTGTTGGTTCTGCTGTGTTAGCGGCCGTTGCCTGCGGCGGGTTTGTTGGTTGTGTTGGTGGGGAGGTCGGCGGAACGGCCGTTGGCGGAACTGGCGTAGCAGGGCTAGGCGTTCGTGTGCGGGTGGGGATGGTTTGCGCGGCGTGTGTCATGGTTGGCGTTGCATCGACGCGCATGGTGATGCTTACAAATAACCCTGTGATAATAAGAAATATGGAAATTGAGCGAAAATTGAACATGAAACCTCTAAAAAATTATAATTTGCCCCACTTCTGTGCTGAAATGTTGCTTAATTTG
>CAYSDT010000441.1:0-2993 GCA_964429835.1 uncultured Ardenticatenaceae bacterium
GCATCTGAGCCGACCACATAAACGGTGCTTGCGCCCGCCAACTTCGCAATCTGGATGGACGCGCTGTTGACCCCGCCGCCCGCGCCTACAATCAACACCGATTCGCCCGCTTGCAAGCCGCCGCGTTCAATTAACGAGTGCCACGCGGTCACATAGACGAGTGAGGCGGCAGCGGCGGCGGCAAAGCTGGTTTCATCGGGCAATTTGAGGAGATTTCGGGCAGGAACGGCCGTTTGTTCAGCCATAAACCCATCTTCATGCTCGCCAAAAATGGCGAAATGGTCGCACATATGGTCGCGGCCAGAAATGCAGTACGCACATTCCCCGCAACTAATCGTCGGATTGACGGCTACGCGGTCGCCGACGGCAAAGTCGCGCACATTTGCGCCCACAGCGGCAATCACCCCCGCGCCATCGCTGCCCATCACATGCGGCATTTTCAAATTCAACCCCCGCCATCCTTCCAGCACCCATAAATCCAACCGATTCAGGGCGACGGCTTTCACATCCAACAGCACCTCGTCGGCGGCGATGGTTGGCGTGGGTAATTCACCATATTCTACGTTTGCTAACGTGCCATGTTCTCTAAAATAGACAGCTTTCATCGGTCATACTCCTTATCATAATCAATTTTGGGGAAGATGGGCTATTTTAGCGCGGGGATGGATTTGGGTAAACGGCCGTTTCCCCGCCCCAACCTTAACATAAAATTTGAACACCGTGTAAAGGTATGATAAGATATTCACGCAGAGGGGATGTTTGGATATATAAAAATATGGGTCAAGAAAGCAGGTAACTATTATGAATACAAAAAATCCGATTTTCATTGGTGCAATAGCCTTCGTTTTGGGCTGGGCGATTGGTCTGTTCCTTTTCGGCTGGGCGATTTGGCCTGTCGAGTATCAAGGGGCAACAGCATATGATTTGTCACCCGCAGCGCAACAGCAAGCGGTAACAACGAGTGCCGAACTGTACAGTTACAACCACGATGCGGCGATGGCACAGGCTTCTCTTGGTAGTTGGGGTGGTGATGCTGTCGCTTGTGAAATGGCAACGCAAACAGCCGATGTTGCTGAAGCTCAAAAATTAACTGATGTGGCAACGGCCGTTAATGGTACAGGTTGTGACGCAACCGTTCCGCCACCACCAGAGGAAGAGGGAAAATCATCACTCTCCACCATCCTTTTCTTGGGCATTTTGCTGATTCTAATCGTCGGCGCAATCATGGTTTTACGCGGCCGTCGCAACGACATGCTTGATGGCGGCAACGACCTGCCCGAAACCGTATTTGGTACTGTGCCAGATGAAGGCCCCGAAAGTGGCGAAGGCGAAGCTGAATTCAACGCCGTTCCCATCGCCAAATTCCAAACAACTTATAATCATGGGCATGAATCATTTGATGATTCGTTCAGCATTGAAAAGTCAGACGGCTCTTTCTTGGGCGAATGTGGTGTAAGCATCGCCGAATCCATCGGCTCTGATTCTCCAAAGAATGTAACCGCCATTGAAGTGTGGCTCTTCGACAAAAATGACATCCGCACCATCACCCGCGTGGCGATGAGTGAACACGCCTTCTACGATGAAGCGATGAAAGCGAAATTAGCACCAAAGGGCGAACCCTCACTGGCAAAAGAGAGTGAAATTGTGGTGCTGGAAACGGCCGCACTCATCATCAATGTCGAGTTGAAAGGGTTACAATATGGTACATCAGACACATTACCACCCGACAGTTACTTCGAGCGTGTGACCTTTGAACTGTCCGCATGGGCAAAAGAAGACGGCGGCGGCGATGATGTTTCCAACGATGATGCAGATGGCTCAGCAGATGACGCATTGGAATTTGATGCCTAATCGCAAGCAACACATAATCTAAAACAAAAAAGGGGTTGAAAACAATGTTTTCAACCCCTTTTTTGTTTTCTGTAGGTCAATTTTGCAAAATTGACCTACGCATTGACATAAGGATCAAATAATTTCTGCCATTCATTCAACGCATACCGATCCGTCATGCCCGCAATGTAATCAGTGATGACGCGCGGAAGTTCAACATCAGTCAGCCGTCCTTGTGTCGTGTGCGGCAACATCGCCGACTCTTTCATGTACGCCTCAAACAGATCGGAAATAAAGCGTTCGGCCTTCGATTGCATCCGTACAAGGCGGTAATGACGATACATGCTATCAAAGAGGAACTTTTTCAACGCTTTAACTTTTGGTGCAAAATCGGCCGAGTAGCCGACGAGATTTTCGTGGTGCAGTTGCACCTTTTCGGGGGAATCGATCTGGTTTTCTGTGAGAGAAACGGCCGTTTTCCCCAACACATTATTCACTGACATACCAATCAATTCACGAATCAATTCGTGGCGGATGACTTCATTGAAAGAACGGCCGTTTTCCCATCCAATCTCCTCACGCAAATCCTGCCATAATTCCAAATGATCCAAATCATACGGTGAGAATAGCCCCGCCCGCAACCCATCTTCCAAATCATGCGCGTTATACGCGATTTCATCCGCAAAATTAGCGATCTGCGCCTCTAACGAAGCCCGCTTATCAGGTTCAAAATCGCTGGCATCGCTTTTGTCATAATCCGTCTCATGTTTAATCATCCCCTCGCGTGTTTCGTAGGTTAGATTTAGCCCTTTGAAATCAGGGTAATTCTGCTCCAACTCCGTCACAATACGATAACTCTGTGTATTATGATTGAAGCCACCATACTCACGCATCAACAAATTCAGTGCATGTTCACCCGCATGACCAAATGGAGGATGGCCTAAATCGTGCGCCAAACAAATCGCCTCCGTCAAATCTTGATTGCCACCCAATCGCCGCGCCATCGAACGGCCGAGTTGCGCCACTTCCAACGTATGCGTCAACCGTGTGCGATAATGATCGCCTTCATAATTGACGAAGACCTGCGTTTTGTATTCCAATCGCCGAAAAGCGGTCGTGTGAATAATGCGGTCGCGGTCGCGTTCAAAAGCGGTGCGCGTATC
>CAYSDT010000442.1:0-2958 GCA_964429835.1 uncultured Ardenticatenaceae bacterium
CCTGACAGGTTTCTTTGCGATACTCGTGCAAAACAAGAGGTTCTGGTGAAACCTGTCAGGTCTTTTTCATGGCAATTATCTCTTACCGATTACGGCCGTATTGCTCATGGCTGGAAACCCAGTCTGATGAGGCGATGGCTGATGTCAATGAAATTTCACCAGCCAATGCCACACCAGCGATGATTTCTGCCAATTTATTTACTTTTCCGCGCCCAACACAACCCATTATTGCTAAGGATTCGTTTTGTGTTGGCAGCCCTGTACCACCACCATAGGTAGCAACAATCAAGGAGGGGATGGTGAGTGAAATATACAAGTCATTTTCGGGGGTTAGTTCGCCGTAGAAGACGGCCGCTGATGATTCAGCCACATTGGCCGCGTCTTGCCCCGTCGCAATGAAAATGGAAGCGATGGCGTTGGCTGAGTGCGCCCCGTTGTTGTTTGCACCCGAAAGCATCGCGCCGACGTTGGCGATGTTGGCACTGAAATACAGTTTTTCGGTGTCTACGCGCATGTACTGTTGTAAAACATCTTTTTTCAGGATGGCTTCAGCAACAACGCGCTTGCCGCGTGTACGCATCACATTGACCTGCGATGCTTTCTTGTCGGTTGCCAGATTTGCTTCCAACAGGAAATTTTTAACGCCTGGATAGTTGTCCAAAATCCAGTTACAGGCGGCGAAAGTGGCCTTGCCAACCATATTTTGCCCAGCAGCGTCGCCTGTGGTGTAGTTGAAGCGCAAATACGCAAATTTACTGACAAGGTAGGGGTCAATCTCTTTTAATTTGGCGACGCTGGAAGTTGCCTCGCCTTTGGCGGCGATGGTTTCTTCGTTTTCGCGTATCCATTTGACAAAATCGCGGGCTTCGCGGGCGTTGCTGAACACGAAGACGGGCGCACGCTGCATTGCGTCATCAACGACACTGCATGTCACGCCGCCAGAAAGATTGAGCAGTTTTATGCCGCGATTATAGGAGGCGAGTAATGTGCCTTCGGTGGTTGCCATCGGTACAAGAAATTCACCTATTGCATGTTCGCCGTTGATGTGGATGGGGCCGGCGATGCCCAATGGAACCTGGGCGATGCCGATAAAGTTTTCGACATTGCCAGCTAATATATGGGGGTCAAATGTTTCGTTGGGGATGTGTTTCAGATCAACATCTGTGTAGGATTTGATGAATTTGATGCGCTCTTTGATGATTTCAGGAGAGTAATCATCGTGGTTGCTGCGGGGGATGACAACGCGGTCATCGGCAACGACGGTGAGGGCATCTTTGACTTCAAATTTGAGTTGCCCAAAGTTTTCGGCTTCAAAAGCGATGCCGATGTTGTGTTTCCCCTCGCCTAATTGCTCCCCTTTGATGATGATGTTAAGTGTTTGGCGCAGCGGGAAGGGGACGGGGGATTCGGCGGTGAAGTCAGTGGGGAGTAAGGTTGTGCCATCGCCCAAGCCGAGCGTGACGGTTTGCAGATCAACGGCCGTTTTATCAATCGTAACGCTGACCAGCCCTGTCAGCGCAGTGTCCGTCAAGCGGTTTTTGACCGCGAACTGATAGCCAGTCGCGTTATTTTCGAGACTGCCGATGTTGTATAGACGTTTTAAGAGCATTGTCGGGATTTTTAATGCCATGAGTGTGTTTCTCCTGAGTTAAAGTTAAAGAATAATATAGAAGGCGACCCTATTAGATTCTTTTTTTTTGTTTGTGTCAAAAAGTTGCAAGCAATGAGTTGCAAGCAATGAGTTGCAAGTTGCAAGTTGCAAGTGATAAGTTGTAGATCGCACTTGCTACTTGCACACTTGCCCGCTTGCTTCTTGCTCCCTGTAATTCATGTTCATGCGAAAGTAGGGGGAGGGGTCTTTTGTGTTGTCGAAGTCGAGTTCATTGAGATAACGGCCGTTTCCATCATCCTTCACAATTGAAAAGTGTAAATGCACCCAAACCGTGCGGGCAGAACTGCCATTATAATCGCCCGTGTAGCCAAGCAGTGTGCCTTGTTCGACGAAAAAGTCCGTCGTGCCGGGCGCGAATGCGGGTTCGATGAAGTCGTTACCGTCGCGGTCGGCCATGTGGGTGTAGTAGAGCCAGATTTGTTCGTCAGGGGCGAGTGGGTCTTGCGGTACACGCATAATTAGGGTGCTGATCCAATCGGATTGGCGAGTGACGTACCCATCATAGGCGGCATAAACGGCCGTTTTTCCCCCGGTCCCCTCGCTGAAAATATCAATTCCCTGATGGGGTTTTAGCAGTGAGTATGGGCCGCGTGGGTCGGCATACAGCAGCCCGATGAAACCATCGGCGGGCAAGATGAACGGTGCGCCATCGCACGCCTCGCGCTGCACGGTGATGAGGTCGGCGCGGGCGGCCGCATCACCCGTCGCCCATTGTGTGATAGCTCCCCCTTGTGGATTATTTAGATAGGTGGCGGCGCGGTAGAGCAGGTAGCCGCCAGCGAGGGTGATGAAGATGAAAACGGCCGTTATTAGTAATCGCCGTGCGGGTGTTTTTATAATTTTCATGCGAACGGATGATGCACCCACACATTTGGCTCGACATACATCCCCTCATCCTGTTCAACATCCATCTGCACGGGCGAAAGTGCGCCCTCAACGACATAATCGCCGCTTTCTGGGAAGCGCATTTCCGTCCAGCTTTCCCATTGGGCGATGGAGCCGCCAATTTCCATCGCCGTGTGGCATGTTTTGACGATTGTGCCGCCATTGCGAACATGCACACGCAACCATGCGTCAAATGGCAAGCCATCGTCATTCTTCCAGCCGATATAATTATCCATCGGCGTAAGCGGATAGCGGCTTTTCATGCTGGGGCGCACGGGCAGGATCAATCGCCCCAGCCCCATTTTTTGGCCGATGGCACGCATCGCTTCCAGCATAATTTTGCTCACCCCTTTGCCTTGAAAGGCGGGCATGATGGCGATTTGCAAGCCGCATTGTGTGCG
>CAYSDT010000443.1:0-1748 GCA_964429835.1 uncultured Ardenticatenaceae bacterium
TGCACCAAAAACAGCAGGGCGATGATGGTTAAAACGGCCGTTTCCATCCCCACCCTTACCCCATCACTGCCCCACTCACGGTTTTTCGTCCAATCAATCACCCGATTGAACGCCAAGCCCGTCAAAATACAACTGGCCGCAATCGCCGTCGCAAAATAGGATTCGCCCGCGCCCCATTTGCCCGCCGTCGCGCTGTTGACGATGGCAAACACAAACCAGACGCTGTACAGCGATAACCGTTCAAAATAAAGTTGATAAATGGCGTATAAAACGGCCGTCAGTGCCAAAACCGTATGCAGCGTAAACCATTGCCGATACAACCCCTCCGCCTGTCCGGGAATGAACGGATTGATGTTGGCGATGACCGTATTCAACATCCAATAGCCGCCCGTCGCCCAATCCATCCACAAGAACAAAAGCCCCGTGATGGCCGCAAATGGAATCGCCCACAGCACGGCGCGTTTGGGCTGACGGATGAAAAAGAAGCTAAAGATGGCCGCCACCGTCGCATATGCCAACTGCTTGGTGTAGCCCGCCAACAACAGCAACGCCATCACCCCCGCCAGCAAGCCGTTGCGCTTTTTGCCGTCCGCTTCCTCCTTTTCAATCAACACCGTCATCAACACCACAGCGACGGTTTCAAACATCACCATGAACAGATGCTGCCGAAATAACGCCCCGACGTGGTACACATAATTGGAAGCCAAAAACGCCAATCCAGCCAGCACCGACAGCCACCATCGCTTGCCCTTGCGCTGCACCGCATACCCAATCGCGGCGGCGGTGATGAGTGTGCCGACATACGAAACCAATCGCCCCGTCCAATAATGGGGGCCAAAAAGCCACACCAGCGGCACGATTGCCAAATGGAAGACGGGCGGGTAGTTTGACGAGTAAAACGGGTACACATTATTGTCCCGATACGGCCATTCGCCCTGACTGAACAGGACGGTATCCATCAGCTCAAACCCTTCGCCCTGATCGTAATCGAAGGGGAATTTGAACAGTTCGATGGCGTAAATGGCGTACACGATGAAATAGCCCACAAACGCCACCAGCGCAAGGGCGATGAGTACGCGGGGGATGAGGCCGATATATTTCTCGGTTTTCGCGCTCATGCGGGTCTGTCTCCCAACGGGACAAGCGTCAGTCCCAGCACGATTGCCACGGCTGAAACCATCATCCCCTTCTGCTGCGCGGGGCCGATGCCGTTAAATTGCCCCGCACCCACCAAATCCATGCCAAACATGCCGACAATCGCCAGCGTGCCTACACCGATAAATAAAATTCCTAGTTGTCGTTTGCTCATAAATTTTCCTGTCGCATTATCTTAATTTCCCCAAATTATAACGCCCCATATGGGCAGTGCAATTACAACGTCCCGTAAGGGCGGGATGGCGCGGATAGGATTCGTGCAAAACAGACGGCATTCGTTCCGTGCCTTCTCGCCCTGTACATTACCTGCCGCGTATTTATGCACGAGGCGATTCGGATTCAGGGCGAGAAGGGCGGGAGATAAGACCTTTCTGCACAAAGGAGACCTCTCCCGCCCATCCCGCCCCTACGCATTTCACCCGCGCATTACAAATTCACCGCGAGGGATTTGTGGGGTTTTAGAAAGTCTTCGCGGCTGGTAGAAAGCCTTCGCGGTGTGCAGAAAGTCCTCACGGCGCGTAGAAAGTCTTCGTGGCGCGTAGAAAGTCTTCGCGGCGTGTGGAAAGTCTTCGCGGCGTGTGGAAAGTCTTCGC
>CAYSDT010000443.1:1848-2953 GCA_964429835.1 uncultured Ardenticatenaceae bacterium
GAAAGTCTTCGCGGCGTGTGGAAAGTCTTCGCGGCGTGTGGAAAGTCTTCGCGGCGTGTGGAAAGTCTTCGCGGTCAGCGGACGATGCAACAGATTATTTCCCATTCACGCCCATCACGTTAAAATAACCACCTCGTTCCACGCTCCGCGTGGAATGCCCTGCCAGACGCTCTGCGTCGCCGCAGGGCAGGACGCAGAGCGTCCATTTTGCATTCCCACGCAGAGCGTGGGAACGAGAACGGTTGATTATGTTAGGAGAAAACATGAGCGAAACAATTGGATTTATCGGATTAGGCATCATGGGGCGCGGCATGTCCCACAATTTATTGAAAGCAGGCTTTGATGTGCGCGTTTGGAATCGCACACGGGCGCGGATGGACGCGCTTATTGACGCGGGCGCAACGGCTGGCGAAAGCCCCGCCGATGTAGCCGCCCAATGTGACATCATCATCACCTGCGTCAGCGACACGGCCGATGTCGAAGCGGTCGTCATGGGCGAAAACGGCGTGATTCATGGCGCAAAAAAGGGCGCGTTACTCATCGATCACAGCACCATCAGCCCGCAGGCGACGAAAGAGATGGCGGCGGCGTTGGCGGCCAACGGGGTGCATATGCTTGACGCACCCATCAGCGGCGGCAGTGAAGGCGCGGCCAACGGCACACTTTCGATCATGGTTGGCGGCGATGAAGCGCAGTTCAATCGCGCCATGCCCGCGTTTGAGGCGATGGGCAAAACTATCACCCACGTCGGCGACAGCGGCGCGGGGCAGATGGTGAAATTGGTCAACCAGATTTTGGTCGTAACCACCATGCTGGGCGTGAGCGAGGCGTTGATGTTCGCCCAAGCGGGCGGGCTGGATTTGGATAAGGTATTAACGGCCGTTTCTGGCGGTGCAGCAGGCAGTTGGATGTTAAGCAATCGCGGGCCGCAAGTGGTCGCACGGGATTGGCGGCCGGGTTTCAGTATTGACCTGCAACAAAAAGATATACGATTGGTGCTGGAAGCCGCCGACCAACTCGGCGTGCCAATGTTAAGCACCGGGCAAGTCTTCCAACTGTATCGCAGCTTGCAACAGCAAGGGCTGGGCGGCGATGGCAATCACGC
>CAYSDT010000444.1:0-2951 GCA_964429835.1 uncultured Ardenticatenaceae bacterium
GATTTTCCAACCCCCGTTTCGCCGATCAAACACAAGCATTGCGGCTCTCCAGCTTCGGCCGTTGCCTCCAGACACTCGGTAATCTTGGCTTGTAACTCTTGAAAACGGGGATGATGAACAACGGTTTTAGCAGCGCAGTATTTACTGCCAGTAGGTGTTGTCTCAGGTAGGAATACGTTGTCAGGCATGGCGTTAACTTCCTTCCTCTTCAGCGTGGGTGACACGCCACCCCTCCGCCTCTAGTTCTTCAGGGTCAAATTGCAACCGAATATTGTCCAGTAATTTTGGCGATACGCTACCCATGTCAGGCACTATCTCTTTTTCTTCCCCTTCCAAAGGTAATGATGTTGGTGCAGTTGCGGGCGTATCTACTGGCAAGTTTTGAGCCGAACGGCCGCTCGTTTCCCATCGAGCTATCTTCTGACGGCGACTGGTTTTCTTTTGGCGCGACTTAGCCTGGTCTACAATTTCTTGAATGCGCCGTTTGGCCCATGCTAATCCTTTCTCATCTACTTTATCTCGCTCACGCCGGAGAAAAGTACGAATGACGCTGTGCTTTCAAAGCGATAGCCCTTGAGCATATTCTTGGTTGACCGCGGGTACGTTTAGATAGACATTGTCAAACGGGTTGTAGATATAAATTTTACTGATGTCGGCTGGATGGTATTTAATCTTAACCTTCTCACCCTTCTTCAACTGAGTGCGTAAAAATGCCAATTCGGGATGATTATAGCGCAAGCTGTCAATTTCCACGCCGTAATGAAAAATGCAACGTTGCACCATTCGCCCCAGAAGAATGTCTATGTCGTCCACATTTGCTGGCAACCGCGGCTTGAAGCCATCGGCCAGAAATGATTCCCAACGACGTGCCGGGATTCCTTGCAACCCTTTGTGAAACCTCTCAGCGTAATAATCGAGGAGAAAGATGTGCAAGGCACTGTCAATATCCTGCAAAGTCAACTTGGCCAGTTCCAGACTGCGATAATCGCCCCGCGCAAAAATGTTAGAAAATGTCGTTCCCTCCAATGTGTGAAACAGGCCGCTGTTTTGCGTGTTGAACAGGCGCTCAATACCCCCCTTAAAATGTGGCGTCATTTTAGGCGTATATTGCAGCATAATACCCAATGATAAACTGGCATCTTCCAGGCTATGCCCCTTGAACTCCTTGCCGTTATCCACCACTAATGTATGCGGCAAACCGTAGGCAATCCAGTCATGAACAGCACCATATCTAGCTTGCACATCCCCCTTTGGCTTAAATGCGTGGGACAGGGCTTCACAAACGGTGAGGTAGGATGGAGGCTCAAAACCCAGATAATAACCAAGCGGATATTTGGTGGCTACATCCATAACTGATGTCAATGTGGGTCGTCCCAGTGGCAAACCGTCGTCAGCATCAACCAAGATGATATCGGCTGGGGTATGGTCAATTTCGATGCGGATTAACGGCCGTGTCGGTTGTTCCATTTGCCCATATTGGGACAACGCCCTTTTAGCCGCTCGCTTACCCTGACGGGCTTGTAATGTTTCAGCCGTATCCAGTTGCTCTATACGACGGTGGATCGTGCTTCGACTAGGTACACGCAGTTGGTTCACTTCCTCATCTGGGACACTGGCTTCATCCACTCGCAACAGCGTTTCTAAATATACATCATCAACAGTATGCCGCTCACGTTGCAAGTGCAGATCGTTAATAGTCGCTGTCACAATTTCATCCACTGTTTTGGGAAGATAATTTCGGCGTCCTCTTTTGTGCCAGTTCGGAATGAGGCTGCGGATATCTTGACCCGAAGTTTCAAAAGCTTGCAACCAGCGATAGGCTCCTCTAACACTCAACGCCGTGTGAATTTGTTCCCCATCATCCTTGCCGTATGTTAGCTTGACTGGAACATTATTGCGTTCAAGCATTTCCACGACGGCTTCAACACGATCCATGACGGCTTGCTCTGTACGTTTATGTCTTCCCATAACCACAAGCGGCTCAATCACCCAGTAGCGATAATGCGCTACCAAACGCTGCTTGGGCGTACAATCATCCAAAGTAACGAAGGCTGGCTCCGTGATAAGCTCATCGTTTGGTGGCTGCGTACCTGCAATGGCAAAGCGCAATGCACCGTTGAATAAGGCCTGTGCTAAGTCCTGTTCAGCGACTGTCAACATTTCGCCAGTCGCCAACGAGACCAAGTTTATGCGCCCGTCGTCCAGAACACGAGTAATTTCATAATCAGTATTATGCCATTTGAAGCGTTCCCTCAGCGTAAATTGATGTCCATTCACAACACGCCTCCTCAAATTGATGACTGTTTGGGAAAATTTGCAGGTAAAAGAGTAGGCAATCGGGCTTGGCCGCCAGACTTCACTGGCGACGACACCGTGATGGGAGCCTCGTCAAGCGGGATATACAATTGGTGATGGTAGGCCAAATACAAAATAGAAACGATGGTAGCTTGGGGCTGTTCCGGGGAAAGTGCCGTCATTAAATCAGATACGGTCAGATTCTTGTTCGCACTCATTAACATCTGAGCCGCCTTTGCTTCCGTGTTCACATCAACTGTATAACGGGCATGGTCAGTTAGCAGTTTGACATTTTCCAGTCGGTATCCAGCGCGAATCATTGCGTCGGTAACCACCCAAAAGACAGCACCCTGACTATCGCACCAGCGACGAGCAGCATCCCATTTTAGTTTATTTTCTTCTGCCTTCATATACTGGTGATGTTTACACTCGATGAGGTAGGCCTGACCGCCGCGTACAAAGTGAAAGTCAGGAGTATAACGTCGCTGTTTGTGACCATCCTGATAGCGAATTGTCATTGGCTGTTCCTGATAGGCAGTCACAGCCGAATCAAAGTCCAACAAATAAATGAAATCTCGTTCGATGAGGGATTCATAACCTACCATTCTCTACCGTACAGTTAGCGGTACAAATCTAATACAAGACTGACGGACAAA
>CAYSDT010000445.1:0-2949 GCA_964429835.1 uncultured Ardenticatenaceae bacterium
AATGGTTGCTTGTTCATAATAATTTTATTGTAGTAACAATACTTATGAAGTCAAGCACAAAAAAAAGACCAAGACCTGACAGGTTCTCGAAAACCTGTCAGGTCTTGGTCTTTTTTTGCAGAAGTGTCAACCACGGTTGACACTTCTGCATGTCGAGGGGTAGCGATGAGTGGTTCATTCTGGAAGAATGAACCACTCTGGAGCGGCGGGGGCGATGGGTTGCCCCCGCTACAGAATGGTTCACTCCTGCGAGAGTGTCTCTCCTGACGGAGAGTGAACCATTCTTCCGCTAGAGTGCTGCTAAATTGGCGCGTATGATTTTGGTGTTGGGATGGTCTGCCCCCAAGCTGGTTTCAAAAATGGCAAGGGCGCGTTCGTACAACGGCCGTGCTTCCCCATATTGCCCCATCGCCCGCAGCAACCCCGCCAGATTGTTAAGGTCGATTGCCGTGTCGGGATGGTCGGGGCCGAGTGCTTTTTCGTCAATGCCAAGTGCGCGTTCGTACAACGGCCGTGCTTCCCCATATTGCCCCATCGCCCTCAATAACTCTGCCAGATTGTTGAGGCTGGCCGCAATATCGGGATGGTCGGGGCCAAGTTGTTTTTCTGTGATGGCAAGGGCGCGTTCGTATAACGGCAGTGCTTCCCCATATTGCCCCATCACCCGCAATAACTCTGCCAGATTGTTGAGGCTGGTAGCGGTGGAGGGATGGTCGAATCCAAATTGGGCTTCTCGTATGGCAATGGCGCGTTCGTATAATGGCAGGGCATCATCATACTTGCCCCAATCATGATAAACCTGTGCTAATTCATCATCATATCTTGCCAGCAGCAGGTCATCATCCATCCGCTTGGCTAAGGGTAATGCTTGCTCCATCGCCGCTTCCGCTTGCTCAAACTGTTGGCTGGCACGGTACAGGGTGGCTAAGGTGTAATACAAGTCGGCGCGGGCGGCTGTGCTTTCGGGGGTGTCGGGCAGTTGGGTCAACAGCCGTTGGCGGTACCCGATTTTGGCGTTAATGCTCTCAAGGTCTTGCCAATCGTTTGTCCATTGACGCTGGGGCAGCGCGTCTTGGTGGCTGGCAATCTGCGCGGCCGTTGGCTCTTCCATAAATTCCACTGAGCGGTGGCGGAACGCCCAAAAGTCGGGCGCGTGGCGGGAAAGGCCGATCATTTCTTCCTTTGTCAGCCAAAAAACCACACGCAACTTGTAATCAATAAAATACTCCCGCCGAATGTTCAGCGCACGGTAGCCGTTCAGCCCATCCTTACCGCCCCCAAATTGCACCCCAGACGCGAAGTAGACGGTGTTGCGGCTGTTCGGCTTGTCACGCAGGTAGCGGGGCAGGTCGGGGCGTTTTTTGCTAATCAGCACGCGCTCAATCTCTTGTCCCATGCCGCGCAAAGCGTCCTCCAACGCCGCCTCTGCCTCTGCCCGCACAAATTCGGAGTGGTACAGGGCGAGGGCAATCAGCGGGGTGTCAAAACGCACGGCGCGGTCAAGTTCGCGTGTCAGCCGGCTCAACTGCTCGGCAAAGGGGCGGTTGGTAAAGTATGGGGTTGTCATGATGCCCTGCTTTGCCGCCGTTCCGCTTCACGCTTGAACTCATCCAGCAGTTTATACAAGGCGGGGTGAACGTCAAACCATCGCCCGCTGCCGTTATATTCCAAAATGGCTAACATTTTCAGCAGTGCGGCCATAGTTTCGGTGTCGTTGCGTGTGGGAATACACGCTCTGATGTCGTCCAGAATATCAATATGTGTCTGTGTTAAAATCCGCCAATACACATTGCGAATGTCCGTGACGGATTGCTCTACATCCTCTATTTCAACGCGCTCTCGCTCTTCCCCCAGCGCGTAATCTACGCTGTCCTGCATGATTCTGACCAGTTCTCTGAACACGCCGCCGCTCATCTTCATCGCCAATTCCAGCGCGTCCTCGCTGATTAATTCTGGCTCCATCCGTGCATGAACAAAGTTGCGGAGCAGCATATATCCCTCGGACACACGCACATCACTGCATTCTTCATGCAGTTTGATGTTGGGCAGGAATATCTCTTGTATTCCTTTGCGGCTGGGGAAGGCTGGGTCATAAAAAAGCGTGCTGCTGATGGCGTAGATGACGGGCAGGTTAATGTCCATTATGGTGGATTGACGGCTGATGAATATCTCGCGGGAGTCGGCTAGACTGGCTTTGTCTAAGTCGTCAATGATGATGAGCGGCCGTTTTCCTTCGTGCGCTAAAATGATAGTTCCCAATTCATTGATATTGTCTACCAATGCACCAATATGTAATTCAACACGCTTGCGAATGATCTCTTTTGCACGCGGCTCTTTCTTAAATTTAGATGTCAGTTCTACGATTCCAGCTTTTATTGCCGCATTAAACTCCTTTGTTGTGTGATCCCCTTCCTGTATAACGACCTCTTTGATGAATGTGCCTTCCCACCGTTCAATATCTTCGAGGAGTTGATCGTGCTTTTTTAAGTTGCCCGTTTCTTTATAAGCGATGAATAGTTGTGAGGCGATGACGAAGAAAACATCGGTGTAATCAATATCGTTAATATCGGCGTGCTTGCGAAGGGAGATCAGCACAGGCCAGTACGCATCGTTGATGTCAGAAGAGTCTGCTATTTTTTGTAATTCTGTAGACTTTCCAGAGCCTGTATGTCCAGAGAAGAGGTAGCGGGGTACGCTTGCCTTTCCTTTTGCGCGGAGGAGTATCCGCTTTAATTTGGAAACAACTTTGTCCTGCCGCCTCACATAAAAAGGACTGCCTGCGGGGAGTGGCTCTCCTATTTCAAAGTTAAAGTAAGCGTCGTCTAATGTTGTTGCAAATTTTTGTTCGCTCATTTGTCACCGTCCGTTATGAATAGTAAATCTGACAAGTCTGCCAGACCTGTCAGGTTTTGCTGTTTATCCTAGCCCAAGTATACCCGCCACAATTGC
>CAYSDT010000446.1:0-2941 GCA_964429835.1 uncultured Ardenticatenaceae bacterium
GAAAAAAACACGGCCGTTTCTGAATTAGCCCAATACGTCCGCGACTTCTTGGAAGTGCTGCAACGCCGCATCGCCCGCGAAAAACAGCCCGAAGCGTTGTTCATTGAATACGGGCAGATTCGCAGCGGCGAGAACGCAGCCGGCCAATCAGCCGCCGACATAATCGACTACGCCGACCAAATCATCAAAGGCGAAGTCCGCGTCATCGCCGACGGCTACGCTCCCATGACAAACCCCACCGTCGCCGAAATCGAAGCCAGACGCACCGCCGCCATCGCTGAAATAGCCGATGTCAACGCCGCCAAAAGCAACCTCGACCAAGCCCAACACGACCTCGATGCCCTCCGCCCCGAAGCCGACAAACTGATACGCATCATGAACTCCCAACTAAACATCACCCTCTACGGCATGTCCAAAAGCGACACCCGCGCCGTCAAAGAACGATACGGCTTCACCTTCTATGATCGGGAAACACCCGTTGTTGATGAAGAGCCAGAACCCCCCGCAAGCCCATCTACACCCTAATCTGCCACATAATCACCCGTAGGGGCGACCCGCTGGGTCGCCCCACCCCTCCCCAAAACAAACCAGCGTTCATCCGTATCAGTGTCCCTAAAAATCTATTTTTTACATTTGGAACAAATCCCACCCCCGTTTCGTTGTACAATTACAAGGCAGTATAATCTGCCGTAACAAAGGTGCGTTGCACTTGCAAAGTGCGTCGCACCTGACTCACCAACGGAGAAGGAATCATGTTCAAATCAAAGAAAGTGTGGGGCGTACTCATCGCGCTCGTTTTAATTCTGGGCTTAACGGCCGTTTCCATCCACTACTACAACCTCCCCGACAACCTCAGCCAGCACGAAACCATCCTGCTAGGCCAAACCGAGCTAGTCCCCGGCAGCCGCGCCGCCATGCGCGTCGCCGTGCGCGACAGCAGCGACGCATCCCCGCTCGAAGATGCGGAAGTCGAAGTCATCCTTAAATCGCCCGGCGGCGATGAAATTGTGGTGTACGACGGCAAAACGGACGAATTGGGCGGCGCAGACGTGATTTTCGACGTTCCCGATGACGAAGGTGCGGAGTACACGGTCATCGTCAACACCGATTCCAAATTAGGCGACGATACCGTTGAGCGCAACGTCACCATCGCCCGTGATTACCGCATTTTATTAAGCACCGACAAGCCGCTTTACCAGCCCGGCCAGTTGATCCATCTGCGGGCGTTGGCGTTGTCCACTTTTGATTTAACCCCCGCCGCCGCGATGGAGATGGAAATCATCATCGCCGATGGCAAGGGCAACACCATCTTCCGTGAAACGCAGACGACGAGCGATTTTGGCGTGGCGTTTACCGATTTTCAGTTGGCAAACGAGGTCAACAGCGGCGCGTATAAAATCACCGCCATCCTGAACGGCACATCCTCCGAAAAAACCGTCACCGTTGAGCGGTACGTTTTACCCAAATTCGAGGTCAATCTGGCGACGGAAAAGGCGTATTACGAACCCGGCGAGCATGTCAACGCCACACTGAACGCGGCCTACTTTTTCGGTAAAACGGTCAATAATTCCATCGTTGAAGTGGAAGGATTTACCTTTGATTTTGAACGCCAAGATGTGTTTGAATTGCAAGGGGTGACGGACGAAAACGGCCGTTTTTCATTCGATTTCACCCTCCCCGACTACATCGTCGGCAGCGATTTAGACGGCGGGATGGGGTCGTTTTACCTGCAAGCGCACGTCACCGACCAGACCAACCACACCCAAAGCGAAGGGCTGACCTTCCCCGTCACCGCCAGCAGTTTGATCATCGAAGCGATTCCCGAAGGCGGCCAATTCCGCACGGGCGTGGAAAACATTTTATATGTGTTGACCAGCTACCCCGACGGCCGTCCCGCCCCCACCACGCTTGAAGTGTCCACGAATGTTGACACCTTCACCGCCGAAACAGGCGAATACGGATTGGCCGAAATTCCCTTCACCCCCGACGCGCCGTACCAAGAAATCAACATAACGGCCGTTGATCCCCAAGGCAATCGCGCCGACCGCACCTTCTACTTCGATGGCCCATACCAAGAAGAATCCGTCCTGTTGCGCCCCGACCGCCCAGCGTACCAAGTCGGGGAAACGATGGAATTGACGATTTTGACCTCCGCCCAATCTGGCACGGCGTATCTGGACATCATCCGCGAGGGGCAGATGGTCAACACCCGTGCCGTAAAAGTGGAAAACGGCGCGGCGCACGTCGCCGTTGACGTAACCCCCGACCTGTTCGGCACACTGGAACTGCACGCCTACAAAATCCTCCGTTCGGGGGCGATTGTGCGCGACACGCGCATCGTCTTGGTGGACAACGCCGACGATTTGGCGATGACATTCACAACCGATGAAGAGGTGTACCGTCCGGGCGAAACGGCCGTTCTCAATATCAACGTCAGCGGCAGCGATGGGAACGGAGCCGAATCAGCCATCGGTCTCGCCATCGTCGATGAAGCCGTTTTCGCCCTCGCCGAGCAAGACGCAGGCTTTGCCAAGCTCTATTTCATGCTGGAAGAGGAGCTTTTGCGCCCCAAATACGAACTGCACGGCTTCTCCGTCCCCGATTTGATTGGCGACGCGCCGATCAGCGATCCCGACCTGCGCCATGCACAAGAAGGCGCGGCGCAAGCATCGTTGGCAGAACCTTCGCTGAATGTCGTTAATCACACCCTCAACGTCAACTCCCACGACGCAAATATGCAAATCGCGTATGAAAAGCAAAGCGATTACTTCACTAAATTGAGCAAATTCCTGTTCACCATTTTGCTGCTGATTCCAGTGGCGGCGGGGGCGATAACGGCCGTTTCCATCTGGCGTTCTGGTGGCTTTTTCAAAAAATTAGCGGCGGCGATTGGAATCGGCATCTTTGCAACCGTCTTTTTGGCGGGCATCATGTTCATCGT
>CAYSDT010000447.1:0-2927 GCA_964429835.1 uncultured Ardenticatenaceae bacterium
CTCCCCCGCTTTCCTACGGGAGATAGCTTTGCAATAACGCCTCAAGTTCGGCGATTTGGTAATTTTCGATTAGTTTATTGAGTTGAACGGCCGTTTTTGGTGCAATCAAGTCATCGTCTAATGCTTCTAACGCCTTTGTCAAGCCGCGCACATCGCCAATTCTTGTAAAATCGAGCAAAGTTGCGATTATTTCAGGTGATGGTGGCGGTGTGCCTGACTCGACATCTGCATCCTCCTCGTGTATCCATCCCCATTCTGATCCTAAATGTTCCTCTATTTTGTTTAACAGTATGGTTGCGTTGAATGGCTTGGAGATGAAATCATTAAAGCCAGCTGCCAGACTGCGGTCACGGTCTTCGGTAAAAGCGTTGGCTGAAATGGCAATGATGGGACAGCATTCTATCTGGTTCGTATTAGATTGCTGGTGTAAACGGTGAATGGTTTCGTACCCATCCATTTCAGGCATGAGCAAATCCATGAGAATGAGATCGGGGCATTCCTGCGCGACATTTTCCAGTGCGGCTTGCCCACCGTCAACGGTGATGATGTTGAAGCCGAGCGGATCAAGTAAATCGGTGAGCAGACGGCGGTTGCCCGCGTGGTCGTCAACGACGAGGATGGATGGGGTTTTGCCAATAATTCCAGTGAGGGGTGGATGGGTTTGGGGGGTGGTGATGAAAACGGCCGTTTCTCCCTCATCCATCTCCACATCCAAATCAAACCAGAAAAGGCTGCCTTTTCCCCTTTCACTTTCAACCTGCAATGTTGTACCCATCATACTCAACAGCTTACGACTGATTGACAATCCTAACCCCGTCCCTTCTTGCGCCGACAAGCGTGTACCAAGTTGTTCGAATGGGGCAAATATCTTGTCGATATCCTCTTGCTTAATGCCCACTCCTGTATCTTCAATGCGGAAACGCAGCCGTAACTGTTGCGGCGGGTGATTTTCAGGAGTGATGTCGTCAATTTCAAAGGTGACACGGCCGATTTGCGTGAATTTAATCGCGTTGCCGAGTAAATTGAACAGCACTTGGCGCAGGCGAATGTTGTCGATGTAGATGGGATGGATAACGGCCGTTTTATCCAGACATTCAAACGTCAACCCTTTCTCTTGTGCGTTTACCGTCATCATTTCCGTAATGTTATGTATAAATGCCGATAGATCGATGGCATTTAAGGTTAACGCCATCTTCCCCGCCTCGATTTTGGATAAATCCAAAATGTCGTTGAGCAGCAAGAGTAAATGTTCGCCACTGTGCTGAATGACCTCAACACCATGTTTTTGGTTACTTTTTAAGCTGGAATCACGCAGTAATAGTTGGGTATAGCCCAAGATGCCGTTTAGTGGTGTGCGTAATTCGTGGCTCATGCTGGCGAGGAAGGTGCTTTTGGCAAGATTGGCTGTTTCGGCCGTCTCTTGTGCCTTTTCTGCAAGCGAGCGTGCTTCGCGTAGATGTGATTCTGTTTTTGTGCGCCGTTCAATTTCATCAGCCAATTGCACGTTGGTTTGTGCCAATGTTTCCATTTGCTCGGCGCGAAGATGTGTACTCTTATTGGCGTAATAAAGAAAGGAGACGAGCAGAAGATTAGCGAGTGTCCATCCGATCACCAAGCCAATATAATCGCGGTTCATTTCGCGCACAAAATTATTGTGATCATAAGCGACGAGGAACGCGGCTGGCTCTCCTTTGATGTTGGGAATGGGGATGAATGTGGCGATGTAACCTGTTTGGCCTAAACTGGTGGGGATGGCAAAGGGGGTTGTGCTGTCTGATTGGCTGTTGAAAAACGGCCGTATTTTTTCGTTCAACTGGTCAACAATCTCAGGGGTGATAGTTGGGTCTTCTTGTGTATAACGGCCGTCTACCCAACTGCGTTCATAAAGATAATTGTCGCTTAAATCGCTGGGAACGTAGTTACTCTGCTCTTCGTCGAACACCGTCTCGGCAACCACATCTTTGCTGATCATGAAGATGTATTCTGAATCGCTTAATTGTGCCATTTCAGAGCGGATCGCTTCAAAAGAGATGCTTGTTTCTACGCTGCCGATATGTGTGGGAGGGGTAGATTCATTGTCGCTGTCTGCGGGGGCAAAAACGGGGAAAACGTAGCGGAAACCGTTGTAAATGCGCCCTTCTTCAAATCCCGACATGGGAATTTGTTCGGTGTTGGCTACTTTGATGGAGTGGCGCACATCAAATAACGGGTCGCCAAACTTTTCCGGGCGATGGAAACGCAGGAAACTACGGCCGTCTGGTAAATGAAAATGCAGTTGGCGTAAATTGTCTTCGACTAAATTTTGATAGGTTGGGTTGAGCAGGGTGAATAATTCTTGGCGCAGGGCAGCTTGTTCAATCTCATCTGCTTCATACGCCTGTTCAAAAATGTGTAAGACATCGGGCTGGTTGACGACTTCCTTGTAGATAATGTTGGAGACAAGATTGTATGTGTTGATGGTGCTGTCGTAGGTGATGCTCTCTTTTTGTACTTCTCCCTCTAAGAACAGCGTTAAGTTGCGATTATACGCGGTGATGAATAGGAATGCGCCGAGTAGTTCGATGAACAGAAAGACGACAGCATACAGCCAATATCGCTTGATGGCGGCGGGAAGGCGTTTGAGAGAAGGGCGATGTTTAGAAGACATAGGAACTATACGGTTTGGGTGTGTTTCATTTACTTTAGCTGGCGAATAAATTCGCGCCTACGGCTGCAAAGTCGGCCTTCGCCGACTGAGACCTAGACCGCATAGGTGGTCTAGGAAAATGTAGCAACAGATTCATCTGCCGTGTTTTTAAGTAAATGAAACACACCTATACGGTTTTAGAGATCATGGCAACGCCATGTCCATGCGTATTAAACTAAGGAATGGGAGTATCTTCTCAATATTTCGGGGAGACCTGACAGGTTTTTCAAAGGTACTCGTG
>CAYSDT010000448.1:0-2918 GCA_964429835.1 uncultured Ardenticatenaceae bacterium
TTGATGAAACCTGTCAGGTCTTTACCCCAAGTTATTGAGATGTTACAAATCAGCGTCCAATTTTTCTTTTTCCGACAGCCTGCTAGAGAGAAATATAAAAAACGACAGGGTCCAGTAAAGAAATTTCGCGTTTATCGACATGGTTCATTTTTAATAAATTGATCTTTACACTTTTTGGGCGACCACAAGGGTCGCCCAGCAACGAGAGTTATTAGCAAAACCAGTCCAGCCCTGCCCTGTCCATAATTTATTGAGATGGTTCATTAACACGAGTAAATATCTGCGCGACTTCATCTTCATACGCCTGTTGCCAATTCGTGTCAGCTTCCAGCAAGACGGCTAAGGGTGTATTTTTCATTGTGAATACATATTGAATGTCGTACTCATCCAATGGCACACGCCACTCTTCGGTTACGTTGTAGGTTTTTTGGTAATACTCAAAAAAATCATCACCATACACATCAGCACGGCCGTCTATAAAGACAGGAATGCCGCGCCAAATCAGATAGCCGCCCCAAGAGTATTTGTTGTAACCTGGCTGTTCGGCCAAGCCGCTCTCTTCTATATAATCAACGGCACTGGCTAGATATTTCTCATTGATGGCAATTTCATTGTCACGAATGACGGTTCCTGTCCAAAACAGGGCTGCAAAAACGGCCGTTATTAACACAACCCAATTCAACACCTGCATCAGTCGCGGGGGGGATGGCTGTACAGCTTGACCGCTTAAAAGGGGATAAACGGCCGTTTCCTCCACACTGCTCAACAGATAACGCGCCACGATGGGCGTGCTGATGATTGCAAATAACGGGATATGACGGGCGGACAGCAATCCAGCCGCCGCTGTGCCGCCGAAAAGGAGTAAATCTGTGAAAGACGGCCGTTTTTGAGCAAAAACAAGCCCCAGCACCCCAAGCGCGGCCAGTAAGATGAATGGTAAAAATATCGTTTTGTGAAAATCAGGCGACTGCCATTCCAATATGTACGCCTGCATGGACGAACTGCCCAACGTAAGGAGTGGATATATCCAAATTTTGATGCCGTTAGGGTTCAGCACGGCAGCCAAAAAACTAAGCACCATCATCAAGCCAAGTAGACGAATAGCAGGCCAGGACAACACACGTTCATCACGACCAGACCACTGTTGCAGCGATTCGCCGACAACATACACCCCTAACACAACGATCCCCAACAGATAGCCGCTGTGGAAATTTACCCATAACATGGTAAGCAGCGGCAACGCCCAAAAAACACGCTTGCCTGACTTTCCATCCTTTACGCGCTCAACCAAAACGAGAAAAACGGCCGTGAAAAACAGCGTAAATATCTGCACCCGCGCTCCCCACGCCCACGAGGAGGCGATGGCGGCTAACAAACCGATAAATGCGGCTAAAAACGGCCGTCCGGGGGTGATGGTGTAGACAAGGGCAAATGTAGCCGTGATGAGCAATGCAAAAAACAGCACCATCCCCGCCCAGCCGCCAGCTTGATACACGCCCCACATCACCACTTCTGATGCCCATTCATGTGTCACCCATTCATGGTCTGGCACGGTAAAAGAGTATATATCCTGATGCGGGATGCCCTCTTCTAAAATATATTCGCCCGTGCGTAAATGCCACCACATATCTGGATCGAGTGTGTCGTGAAGCGATGTGGCGAATAGTGATATGAAGAAAAGGGCGGTAAACAGTCGTCGTATTGTCATGAAAAACATATCTGCTTGTCGGAAAATTTGGGTATTGATTATAAAGTTAAACAGTGTACGGTAGTGAAATTATTTTAGTAAACAATCTCGCAATCTCCTAATCTCTAACTCAACCCATTTTCTCCACCCACTCATCCAAAAAATCAAGCACGGGTTGATATTGATCCTGACGAATATCTTTGTAACTGCTGACACGATAGCGGCGATGCAGTTCGGCAAAAATCGCTTGAAAATAATTCTTGTCTGGGTTTGCTTCCGTCAACGACATGGCGACTGCTTTCACTTTTTCGCTGATGTCGGCGGCTTGCGCGGTGGTGATGGCGTTGCGGGGGGAAAGCTGGTGTTCGATGGCGGTGATGCGTTTGTTGTGTTGTCCGACGATGATGGCGGCTTTATTTAGCCGCCGATCCATTTGTAGTTGTTCGTCGGCCATTCTTGTAATTGCCCGTCCCATTTCCCGTATTTGGATTAAATTTGCTTGTGTGGTGGAAACGGCCGTTTCTGGTGATTGTGTCAGGAATGCATCGGCCAGAACGCGATAACATTCTTCCTGATATCGAATGAGACGATCACGAATTTCTTTTTTGACGCGATTGGCATTAATGCCAAATAAAAAACCAGTCAAGTAATCTAATGGCAAGCAATTCGTTGCCTGTGGACCGCCTCCACCAGTCACTGGATCAGGGGTGGTCGTTATGACCACCCCTGTAAAATGTTTCGATAATACGGGGTCACGTTGAATACGACGATACTGGCTGCGCCAATCAACGCCGAGAAAATCACATACAGGCCGCACGGGAACATAAATAACCCGACTGCCGTCCACATCCACAACAACGGCAGTTAATTCATCATCATAAAAAACAACAGTGCGTTGCTCAATTGGGGTTAATGCTTTCATAAACTCCTCCATAACGGCCGTTTTTGCCGTCTATTATTGTTCTGTATGCGTAATTGCTCATCCGCCCATTGCGCGATTGCCCGTCCCGTTTCACGAATTTGTTGCAAATTTGCCAATGTTTCGGGACTGATTGTCATCCAGTCATCGGAATCGGATGTTTCTGGTTCAACCGTTTTTGGTGGGGGGAGAAAAGCATTCGCTAAAATTTGATAACACTTACGCTGATAGCAGATAAGTTGTTCTGCTACTTCAGCTTCACGGCCGTTTTCATCCACCACAACGGCCGTTAATTCATCATCATAAAAAACA
>CAYSDT010000449.1:0-2911 GCA_964429835.1 uncultured Ardenticatenaceae bacterium
CACGACGAACGATCACGATCACGAGACAATTCGTTCCTTTCTCAATTCGTTGTCATCACAGCATCACAGCCCCCTCCGTTGACAATTGACAATTTTGCAACCATTTTGCCCCATCACCCAAACCGACTAAAATCCCCCCATCAAACCCAAGTGAGATGCACCTTAAAAGTACATCCCGCTTTACAACAGGAGACCACTGATGGCACGACGCAAAAAACTTACCCCCAGCCGCAAGCAGTACCTCGACATGAAGGCGCAGCACCCCGACGCAATTCTCTTCTTCCGTATGGGCGATTTCTACGAGATGTTCGACGACGATGCCCGCACGGCCGCCAAAGCCCTCGACATCATCCTCACCAGTCGCCCAAATCGCAACGAACGCATCCCCATGTGCGGCGTACCCCATCACGCCGCCGAAGGGTACATCGCCCGCCTGATTGGGCAGGGGTTCAAAGTCGCCCTCTGTGAGCAAATCGGCACGACCCCCATCAACGGCCTCATGCCCCGCGAAGTGGTGCGCGTTTTTACCGCTGGCACGGTCATCGAACCCGGCATGTTGGACGCGGTACGCAACAATTATCTGGTGGCGGTGATTAGTGACAACGGCCGTTCTGGCCTAGCATACGCCGACATCACCACAGGTCAATTTGCGACCACAACCATCGCAACCCGCCGCGATCTGCTCGACGAACTCGCCCGTCTTGCCCCCGCTGAACTGCTCATCGCCGACAACGAACATAGCTTGCTGGACGCGGCCAAAAGCGTCACGCCAATTGCACGATGGCGATTTGAAGAAGGAAACGGCCGTAAAACCCTGTTACGCCACTTCAACGTCAGCACCCTCGCTGGCTATGGCTGCGAAAACAAACCAATGGCGATTCGTGCCGCTGGCGGGCTGCTCCACTATTTGCAGGAAACGCAAAGGGGGGCGATGGGTCAAATCAGCCGATTATCTACCTACAATTTAGATGGCTACATGGCATTGGATGCCGCCACCCGCCGCAATTTAGAATTGACGGAATCGCTCGGCGGCGAGCGCGACGGCTCCTTGCTTGGCATTTTAGACAAAACATCCACGCCGATGGGGGCGAGATTGTTACGGGAACGGGTTAAACGGCCGTTACTCCACCTCCCCGACCTCAACCAACGCCTCAACCAAGTCGAAGCGTTCTTCACCAATCCCATGCTCCGCGCCGACAGCCGCGCCACCCTCAAAAGAATCCCCGATTTGGAACGCCTAAGCAATCGCTTACTCAGCGGCAAAGCCAACCCCCGCGACCTCGAACAAATACATATAACGCTGGAAACCATCCCAGACTTAGCCCAGCTTTTATCCACCAACAGCGATGGAGAGGACGCTAACAGTCTCCAATCGCTAATCTCCAATCTCTCCCCCTGCGAAGCCGCCGCCGACATTATCCATCGCGCTATTGCCGACGATGCGCCGCTTAATTTGAACAAGATGGGGGTCATTCGCGCGGGCTTTTCGGCCGAGTTGGACGGGGTGATGAACTCGTCTGCCCACGCCCGCGCATGGGTTGCCGATTTAGAGCCACGAGAACGGGCACGGACGGGCGTAAACTCGTTGAAAATCGGCTTCAATAAGGTGTTCGGCTACTACATCGAACTCACAAAAGCGAACGCCCATCTCGCCCCCGAAGATTACATTCGCAAGCAAACATTAACCAACGCCGAGCGATACATCACCCCCGATTTGAAGGAGTACGAGACGCTGATTTTGAACGCCGAAGAGCGTATTTTGGAGATTGAGCGGCGCGTATTTGCTGAAGTTTGCCAACAGGTCGCCGTCCATGCCCCGTGCCTGTTGGCGACAGCGGCGACGTTGGCGCAGTTGGATGTGGCGCAGGCGTTGGCGCAGGCGGCGGCTGATAATGGGTATGTACGGCCGTCCCTGTTGCATGGTGAAGGCGAGGTGTTGGAAGTGAAAAACGGCCGTCATCCCGTCGTGGAACAGAGCGATAATATGAACCGTTTTGTGCCAAATAACATCCATTTTGATGAGAAAGAGCGCATTCAAATCATCACTGGCCCTAATATGAGCGGTAAAAGCACCTATTTGCGCCAAGTCGCGCTCATCGCGTTGATGGCACAAATTGGCAGTTACGTCCCCGCCGATTCAGCCCACATCAACCTTGTTGATCGCATTTTCACTCGTATTGGGGCGCATGATGAGTTACACGCAGGGCGCAGCACCTTCATGGTCGAAATGGTCGAAGCGGCCGAGATATTAAACCACGCCACCCATCGCTCCCTGCTTATTTTGGACGAAATCGGGCGCGGAACCAGCACCTACGACGGCCTTTCGCTGGCGTGGGCGATTGTGGAATATCTGCATAACCATCCCCGCCTCAAACCGCGCACGCTGTTTGCCACCCATTACCACGAACTGGTCGGCTTGAAGGATATGTTGCCGATGGTCGCCAATTACAATGTCGCCGTCGCCGAAGAAGGGGACAGCGTTGTGTTTTTGCACGAAATTGTACCTGGCGGCGCGGATCGCAGTTATGGGATTCATGTAGCGCAACTGGCAGGTTTGCCCCGTGACGTGATCAACCGTGCCAATGAGATTTTGGCTATTTTGGAAGATCAGACGGTGCAAACCACCGTCAAGCCCGACCGCCTGACCGCCGCCCAACAATCCGCCCTCTTCCCCGCCACCAGCCCCATGCTGGATGAATTGACTGAACTGGATGTCAACAGCCTCACTCCTCTGGAGGCGATCAATAAATTATATGAATGGAAACGACGATACGCTGAAAAGTAGCAAGCGGGCAAGTATGCAAGTATGCAAGTGACAAGTATGCAGGTATGCAAGTGAGCAAGTAAGACTTGCCACTTGCCACTTGCCACTTGCTGCTTGCGGCTTGCACCTTGCCACTCCCCCTCCCTT
>CAYSDT010000450.1:0-2903 GCA_964429835.1 uncultured Ardenticatenaceae bacterium
TACCCGCTTTGGGATCATGAAACAGATCAATTTGCGGGTGCTGTCGGCGCGGATATTGTGCTGAACCAAATCGTGGAAAGTGTGCTGTCTATTCAAGTGGCGCAATCTGGATTTGCCTTTTTGATGAATGACAAGGGCGAAATCATCGCCATGCCAGAGGAAGGGTACAACTTGCTGGACATCAGTTTGGATGAGACGGCACAAGGTGAACTTTCCTATTTGACGGGGGCGATGACTGATTCGGGGGAAACGGCCGTTCAGGAAATGGCCGCTGACATGCTGGCAAACGACAAAGGCATCCACGCGCTCACTTTAGATGACGGCTCACATTATCTCGTCTCCTACGAAAGCCTTCCCCCCTTTTCCGACTATCAATATGAAGAAGATCGTTGGCGTGTCGGCATCATCGTTTCCGAAAATGAGATTTTCGACGTACTAAACCAGACCGATGCCGCCATCCGCACAAAAAGTGCGGGAATTAGTGCCGTTTCATTGGCATTGGCCGCACTATTTCTCGTCGTCGCCACCGCCATCACCATGCGCTTTGCCAATAATGTCACCCGCGATTTACGCACACTGGCGCAGGCAGCCGAGCAAGTTTCTGCCAAAAATTATGATGTGGATATTGACGTAAAAAGTCACGATGAGATCGGGCAATTGGGCAATGCGTTTGAAAGCATGATCCGTGATATTCAAGATCACACCGTCAATTTGGAGACGAAAGTTGATGAACGCACGGCCGATTTACAACAAGCCAATCAACAAATCAACCATCTCAACGAACAGCTAAAAGATGAGAATTTGCGCTTGGGTGCAGAATTAGACGTTGCCCGTCAAATTCAGATGATGGTATTGCCGTCCGAAAGCGAAACGGCCGCTATTGAAGATTTAGACATCGCTTGTTACATGCGCCCCGCCGACGAAGTTGGCGGCGATTATTACGACGTGTTACGCATCGGCGATTCGGTTTTCATCGGCATTGGCGACGTGACGGGGCATGGGCTGCCAGCAGGCATCATCATGCTCATGGCGCAAACGTCATTGCTCACCCTGTCACACAGCGGCGAGCAGGATATGGAAAAGATGATGGCGATTTTGAACCGCGTCATCTATCAAAACATCGTCCGTATTGACGAAAACAAAAGCATGACGCTGGCCGCTATCCGTTACCAAGATCGAAAGTTTAATCTTGTGGGGCAACATGAATCGGTGCTGATTTGCCGTAAAAATGGGCAAATCGAAGAGATCGATACGATTGATCTCGGCTTCCCCATCGGGTTAGAGAGTGACATTGCTGATTTCATCGCCAGTACGCAGTTTGAGTTGGAGCCAGAGGATACGCTGTTGCTCTACACCGACGGCATTACCGAAGCGGAAAATGAGGCGGGTGAGATGTACATGCTTGAACGGCTCATCGACGGGCTGGCGGCTTATCATACGATGGATGCAAAGCCGATGATGGAGCAGATTTTGGCTGATTTGTATGCGTATATCGGCGAAACGCGGGTTTATGATGATATTTCGATTGTGGTCATCAAGCAGGAATAAGAAATTGTCAATTGTTAATTGTCAATTGTTAACGGGTGTGTTTCAAATGGGTTGGTTACACGGCGGTTAAAACCGCAGCAACGGTTGCAAAGTCGGCCTACGCCGACTAGATATCAGTCGGCGTAGGCCGACTTCGCAACCGTAGGCGCGAATTTATTCGCCAGCCAACTGAAATGAAACACAGCCATTTTTAATTGTCAACGGAGTTATTTTATGATGGATGGTATTGAATTATTTGGGAAGTGGGAAGAGCTAACGGCCGTTTCCCATACCCATCACATGACATTAAATGCAGGGGACTTGGCGGCGCATTGGCGACGGTGCAGTTTGAGTTCGGACTTTTGGGCGAAATATACGGCGTTGGGGGTACAAACGGCCGTTTCTCCCCCCAAACTGCCGCGCAATGCCGTAGAAAGCGTGCTTTCATACCTGCTCAACGAGCTATTTGAAAACACGGCCAAATTTAGCAGCGGCCCAGAACAGGCTGTCTCCTATCAATCATGGATTTCTGATGATGTGATGCGCTTTCAACTGCGTAACCACATCAAACCCCAAGACAAACGGCCGTTTGTCGATCTCATTCAGGAGTTGCTAAACAACGATCCAGATGAGTTATACTTTAAGAAATTAGAAGAAAATGCTGAGTTTGATGCCAGCGGATCGGGGTTGGGGTATCTCACCCTCATCAAAGATTATGGCATTCAATTTGGCTTTCGCTTTCAACAATTAAACGCGGACAGCGTTGCTGTAGATGTGCAAGCGCATGTCAGCATGGAAGAAACAGATTAGGAGATGAGGGGCAGGGGAGCAGGGGAGAATTTTTACTCTCCAATCTCTATTCTCTATCTCGAATCGCTAAACAAAAGGAATAAATTATGAGTACAAATAAAGTGGAAGGGGACGGATATTTTGTTGAATACAATGAAGGCACGCAGCAGGTTGTGTTTTCAGGCACGATTCGACTGCAAACGACGGCCGAGTACGCGCCGGTGATGGAACTGATGAATGATGCACACGGAACGGCCGTTACTGCCGATAACCTCCTCACCCTTGACTTCCGTCAATTAGAATTCTTAAACAGTTCAGGCATCAACACCATCAGCCGCTTTGTGATTTTTGCCCGCAAGCAAAACACAGCCATGCTCGTGGTGCTGGGGTCATCTGACATTTATTGGCAGAAAAAATCATTGACCAATCTGCAAAAATTATGGTCAAAGGTACAGATACAGATTCAATAAGACAATACCCATACCTCGTTCCACGCTCTGCGTGGAATGCCCTGCCAGACGCTCTGCGTCGCAGGGGGACGCAGAGCGTCCAACCCACATTCCCACGCAGAGCGTGGGAACGAGATG
>CAYSDT010000451.1:0-2903 GCA_964429835.1 uncultured Ardenticatenaceae bacterium
ACGGTTCGCGGGCGAGATATTTGCGTGCCGACAAAAGTGACCACGCTGTCGCATAATCAGGTGTCGCGGGTTGCGCTGCCCAAGTATCGGGGTTGGGGCGATGTGTTGCGCTGGAATTTGCAGGAAAATGTGCCGGGCGCGTTTCCGTTTGCGGCGGGGGTGTTCCCGTTCAAGCGGCAAGGCGAAGACCCGACGCGCATGTTCGCGGGTGAGGGCGGGCCGGAGCGGACAAATCGCCGCTTCCATTATGTCTCGTATGGGATGCCCGCCAAACGGCTCTCAACGGCGTTCGATTCCGTCACGCTTTACGGCGACGACCCCGCCCATCGCCCTGATATTTACGGCAAAGTCGGCAATTCGGGCGTGTCCATCGCCAGCTTGGACGATGCAAAACGACTGTACAGCGGCTTCGATTTATGCGACCGCGCCACGTCGGTGAGCATGACAATCAATGGGCCAGCGGCGGTGATGTTGGCGTTTTTTATGAACACGGCCGTCGATCAGCAGTGCGAATTGTACATAAAAGAACACGGGATGGAGGATGCTGTTGAAGCTAAATTAGCGGCACTTTACGATGATCGCGGAACCCATCGCCCCCGCTACGAAGGAGATTTGCCCGACGGCAACGACGGGCTGGGGTTGATGTTGTTGGGGTTGACGGGGGATCAGGTGTTGCCTGCTGATGTTTACGGCGAGATTAAGGATCGGACATTAACGGCCGTTCGTGGCACGATTCAAGCGGATATTTTGAAAGAAGATCAGGCGCAAAACACCTGCATATTCTCGACAGAATTCAGCTTGCGGCTGATGGGCGATGTGCAGCAATACTTTATCGACCATACCGTGCGGAACTTCTATTCCGTCTCCATTTCGGGGTATCACATCGCCGAAGCGGGTGCGAATCCGATCAGCCAGTTGGCGTTTACGCTGGCGAACGGGTTCACCTTTGTGGAGTATTATTTGTCGCGGGGGATGGATATAAATAAGTTTGCGCCCAACTTCTCGTTCTTTTTCTCCAACGGGGTTGACCCCGAATACGCGGTCATCGGCCGGGTGGCGCGGCGCATCTGGGCGAAGGCGATGAAGCTGAAATATAAGGCGGACGAGCGGGCGCAAAAGCTGAAATATCACATCCAAACAAGCGGCCGTTCGTTGCACGCGCAGGAAATCGGCTTTAATGATATTCGCACGACGTTGCAAGCGTTGTATGCGATTTATGACAATTGCAATTCGCTGCACACCAACGCTTACGACGAAGCCATCACCACCCCGACGGAAGAGTCGGTGCGGCGGGCGATGGCGATTCAGATGATTATCAACCATGAGTTGGGGATGGCGAAAAACGAGAATCCGCTGCAAGGGGCGTTCATCATCGAGGAGTTGACGGAGCTTGTGGAGGCGGCGGTGCTGCTGGAGTTTGACCGTATCACGGAGCGGGGCGGGGTGCTGGGGGCGATGGAGACGATGTATCAGCGGGGCAAAATTCAGGAGGAGTCGCTTTATTATGAGCAGCTTAAACATACGGGCGAATTGCCGATTATGGGGGTGAATACGTTCCTCTCGGATGAGGGGTCGCCGACGATTATTCCGGGCGAGGTGATTCGGGCGACGGAGGTGGAGAAGTTGCGGCAGATTGAGAATGTGGAGGCGTTGTATGGGCGGTTCCCTGATGAGGCTGAGGGGGCGTTGGTGGAATTGCGGGCAGTTGCGGTGGAGAATGGTAATTTGTTTGCGTCGTTGATGGAGGCGGCGAAGGTTTGTTCGTTGGGGCAGATTACGCGGGCGATGTATGGGGTTGGGGGGCAGTATCGGCGGAATATGTAATCAAGGGGACGCTGATACGGGGGAACGCTGATTTTTTGTTGGCGTTTTTCCGTATCTGCATCTTATTTTTAGATGGGAGTTATATGATCATGAAATATGTTATGATTATAGTCAAGGATGGCGAGAAATAATGCCGACAGCTTTACGAATTGGACCTTATCGTTTTTATTTTTATTCATATGATTGCGATGAACCGCGTCATATGCACGTTGATCGTGATCATCAGAGCGCGAAGTTTTGGCTTGATCCTGATGTGTTGCTGGCTGTAAATTACGGCTTTCGACGCAAAGAATTGCGCGATATTGAACGAATTATCAGACAAAACCTGGAGAAATTGAGATATGAATGGGACACTTTCTGCTACGATGATGATGGCTCCACCTAGAGCAATTGATGTTACGGTTACGGATGACACTTTATTAGTTGATTTGGAAGACGGCCGTACTATTTCCGTCCCCATCGGCTGGTATCCACGCTTGGCACATGGCACAGCAGGTGAATGGCAAAATTACGAACTCAGTGGCGGCGGGCGCGGCATTTATTGGCCTGAATTGGATGAAGATATTGGGATAGATGGGTTGTTGTTGGGCAAACAATCTATGGAAAGTTCAACATCGTTTGCCCATTGGTTGCAACGTCGTTGATGGCGCGTCTTGATCCACAAAAGGAGATTATTGTAACATGGATAACATAGACCAATACCGCGTTATTATTCGAGAGATTATTGAAGAATACGCTCAATACAAGCCTTCAATTGGGGATATCAGGGTTGAAACGATTTTTGATGAGACTAAAGATCATTATGCGTTGATGCACACGGGCTGGACGGGCATTTATCGCGTAGATGGCGGTGTAATTCATATTGATATTCATGGTGATAAAGTGTGGCTGGAACATGACGGGACAAATGCGGATATTGCCGATCAATTGGTAGAAGCGGGTATCCCCCGCCAGCAAATTGTGCTTGGTTTTCAACCGCCAGATATGCGTGAGTATGGTGATTTTGCGATTGCTTGATTTGCGCTGATGGCGGCGGCGAAGGTGTGTTCGCTGGGGCAGATTACGCGGGCGATGTACGG